>JBAXNY010000035.1:0-9530 GCA_037133535.1 Actinomycetes bacterium | reverse complement strand
AAACCGTGAAGGTATCCGAGCCGACTAATGAACCAACAGAGATTGTGTAGCTATTAGAGACTGAAACAGCAGAACCAGTATATGTTGCTGATTTATTAACCGCTTTTATGGTGATTGGTTTCGTGGCAAAAGTTACATTCGTCGCCGAACTTGAACTCACAAGATAATTTGAGTCTGCTGCTTTAGTTGCGGTGATCGAACAGGTAATGGGGGCACTAGTGACTGTTAAGGAGTCGCCATTTGTCACATTGCAGCCACTTGTTCCAGAAGCGTAGGCAACCGCTCCTGTACCTGAGCCTCCTGATGATGTTAATTTCAGAGTTGTTCCGTAAGTCCCGGACGTTGATGAAAGACTCAATGCAGACTGCACAGCCAAAGATGTGGTTGCAGTGCTGGCGGCAGCCTCTGTGGTGTAGCCGCTGCGTGTAGTCGTTATCGTTGCAATAGAAGAGGTATTTGCAGCGACACCGGTAATTGTTGCAAGTCCAGAGGCACTGATAGCGACAGTTCCGCCTGCCGTTGCAGTTCCGCCCCATGAGTAATTCGCGCTGTAGTTACTGATTTGCACCGTGAAGCCGTCTGCAGTTCGAGTATAGGCGCCAAATGTTGGCGTTAGCCCCGGAGTTCCCAGTGTGAAACTGGTCGTGACGCTGGCGCCATCCGCGTCAATAGCCTCAATCGTAATGGTTGTACCGCCTGATGATCCTATTAATGTATAGGAAGTAGTTGCTGACGTTGCAGATGTTGCAGACGTACTTGTAGTTGTTACTCGCGCGGGATTACTTGAAGAAGTCTTGAAAGTCCACTGGCCACTTGTTGTTGAATCATCTGCCATAGAAAAAGTCTTGGAATAAGTTCCAGCTGTCGTGTTCACAGAATCATTAGTGGGAGGGGTTGTAATTGTTGGTGCCGCATTTGTTCGCGGAACTACATCGTATAAAAGGCCTCTAACTGCCTGCACATTTACAGACCCACCAGTCGCTGCGGTAAAACCCCAATAAACAGAGCCAACGCTTCCGCTACCGAAATAATCATAGAAATTTATACTCGTTGTGAAGAGAGTTTCGCCTAAATCATCAACCCCATCATGGTTTGTATCAAACTTTACGACGAAAGTTCCTGCCCCCGTGGGGGTAACCGGTGCGGTCCAAATAACCCTAACATTATGCCAGTACCCATCTTCGATATTACCTAAGTCAAAAGATCCTGCTGTTGTGTTACTCGTGCTCAAGGTGCCGCTAGTGAAGTAATTGTGATTATCAACGGAGCTACATCGCATCAATGCTGCATGGTCATTGGCAATATCGGCATTTTGATAAGTATCAAACTCAACTGCAAAACATGGTTGTGCAATATTTAAATAGCCAATGCCGCCACCACTACTTCCCGCACTTGTGCTGGCAGTCTGCAATACAAACGCCAAGCCATCCGCTCCAGCATCGCTATTACCAAGATAAATCTGAGCTTGAATGTCAAAACTAGACCCAAGCGATATTCGTTGCTTGCTCCATGCGAAGCCAGCTTGACCGCCGCTAGCCGGAGTAAGTTGCACTTCTCCACTATTAGAACTAGAAGTAGGAGAAAGTGAGTTGTAACCCGATGGAATTGCGGTACAACTGGTCGTCGCGCAATTGATCGCGTTTCCAGCGAGGTTGAAGTCATTTACGTTAAAAGTTGTGGCTTCTGCTATCTGAGTTTGTAAAGGAATTATTGCAAGGGTGGTGGCAATTAATACCATCGCCAGAGACGACCTATTGAATCTGGACTGCTTGAATAATGGAATTAGGCTGCGGCGTTTACGAGTAACTCCCACTAGGCACTTGTACTTTCAAGCGTCACATTCGTCACATCCGCCATAAGTGCTAAGGGAGATGTGAAAGTAAGTGTGTAATTACCGGTGCTGGAGCTGTAGTTGAGATACTCATAGGCGTCGTAGCGGCCAATGTTTACGCCATTTCCATTAACGATGGTGAGAGCAAGAGCAGGTGCGGTGGTGGCATCGGTATTGACGACAAGGAGCGCACGGTTGACGGTGGAGGGGCCTGTGTCAGTGAAGAGCGACATGGCGATGTTAGATCCACCAGAATAGAGATGAATTTGTAAGTTCTTGCCAGCGCATTGAACAGTGTTGAGACCAGAGATAAGAATGTTCTGGACGCGAGACATTCCGGAGTAGGCATTTCCATTGGCATCGGTGCCGGAATATGTTGCCGGCGATGGATTGAGTTGTAAGTTAATAAAAGAGTCGCAGGCTGCAATACGGAAAATTCCTTGGCCGAATTCAATCTTCTGCTGGTTGTTGATTGTGATTCTTGCCGCGAGTGCGGTGCCGAAATAGCCCAAAGTAACAAGAGCGAGAATCAAAGCGATGGTTGCGGTGTAACTCTTACTTCTGGGTTCCTCGTCGGTGAAGTCGTCCTCATCCAGACTCTCCACGAACGGCTCCCTAAGTAGTAACTTGGAAGATTCTATCGGGTGGAAATCGCAAGCGCATTGCCCCTATAAGTGCTCTTGAGTAGACTCCTAGATCTATGCCAAAGCAAAATAAGCCCAAAAAGAACCTACTCCTCGCCGAAAAAGTTGAGGCTTGGGCTACGAAGTATCGCGAATTAGACGATGGCTATGTTGCTGGCTTGCTCGTTGCGCTAAGTGAGAATAAGAATCTTCAGACATGGGCCGATCTCGATCCACTCGATTATCTGCCAATTCCAGAGGGCACAGCTGGAGCCAAACTTGCCGGTCGAACTAGATTCATTGTGGTTATTCGAAATGTGCTCGTCTTTGCACCAGTTGCTCTTACTTGGGCTGCGGTAGGAAAGGCCACTACTGCATTCGCACTGTATGTGAAGCAAAATAGCAATAGCGTCGCTAACTTCTTGGATTTCTGGCAGAACGGCTATGGCTTGCTCGCGGAAGAGTGGCGAATCGCCAATGTGGCTCAGCTCGACTTCTTGATTATCGTCGCTGTAATTGTCTTGACTCTGCTTTCTTCAGTGCTGGGTCGTCGCGCTGATCAAATGCAATCTAAGTTTGAAGTAAAGGCCGATAAAGAACGAATGATCCTTGCAGTCGAGATTGCTTCATTCCTCTTTGAAAAGCGAAGCATAAGTACCCTCACTATGAATCAGTCAATGGCAACTGCAATTAATCGGTTACTTAATGCCACAGATTCACTAGAGGTGACAACTAAGGCACTTGCCAAGACTTTCAAGGAAACTAAGGCTCCAAAGCCGGTTCGTGAACCAGCTCTTCCTAAATTTGATTTCAGTAATTACGACTTCGGAAAAACTGAGAAGAAGCGATTCTGGCGTGCGAAGTCGTAAGCGGAGTGGTCGTCGCGAAGATGACGCTACCGAGCAAGCAGGTTGGCTCTTTGCCGACTCATTCCTTGCGCTCATGGTTATCTTCTTAGCAACTATCTCCTTCGTTCCGGATATTAAGAACCAAGAAGACACAATCAATAATTACACAAAGGCTTTGAGTATTACTTATAAGCAGTACGACCCAGTAAAAGTCACCACGGATATCGCAACCTTCATTAAGAAGGAGGGGCTCGCCGGAAGCTCTGAGGTGGTCTTTGCCCGAATTATTGGCGGTGCCCCAGTAGACAAACAGACCGATAAGAATGGCTACTTACTCGCATTGAGATACAGCCTGGATCTACAGCGCGATAATGTGAGTTACTTTGCCAACACTAGATTTGATTTAGGAACATCTAATCTAATTCCAGATGCGAGCGTGCTCCTGCAACTTACCTTTGCTCCCAGAGGTTAAAAGCTAGAGGTTAAAAGCTAGAGGTTAGAGGCCGATCACGCCAAAGAGCACACCGAAGAATGGAAGTACGGCCAGGAGAGAGCCACCCATCTTGTCTTTCATGATTCGCTCAAACTTCTTTCCAAGATTAACGTCGTAGCTATCGCTATTTACGGCGGTAATAACACCGAGTCCCCCGCCACCTTCATTGATAGTGACGACAACTTTGTTACCGACTTCAAAATCTTTAGCTTTCTTGTAGACAACCAGAGTTGTCTGTCCGCCACCAAGGGCTGTGCTGAGTCCCATTCGAGGATGGCCAATACGTAAACCACTAGCCATAAAGAGCACCAGAACAATGGCGACAATGGCGAGGTTGCGTATGCGAGTGGACTTCACGAGTTAAGAATACCTCAGCGCTTTCTTGCTTTAGGAGATTTGGCAGCGGGCTTGCTCACCTTTTTTGCTTTCGCTGTTGATTCTTCGCCCTCTTTAGGCGCAACAGCGGCTTTCTGCGATTTGGCCATAATTCGATTGAGCCACTCATCGATCTCTGCAGTAGAGCTCACTCCATCAAGTGATGTGGTGTCAGTCTTTATGACCGCAGCTATTTCTGCTCCAGGAATAAGAACTGCTTGCTCTTTTGCTGGCACGATCTTTGAAATTTTGAATGTTTGCGAGATGCGATTTGTTAGGCCACCAATTTTTACTTTACCGAAACGAATCTTTCCCAATTTACCGAGTGCACGAAGAATAGATTTCGGAAGATTCAAAAGTGCGCGTTGAAACTTTGGCCAACCTTGTAGTGGAACTTCTGGTGGCGGCACTTCGACGCCATCTTCAGTAACTGGACTTACAGCGCCAGCTGCCATACCTAACATCAATCGAGAGGTACGTGAATCTGGGCGACCCGTGCCACGCCATGTTGCAACTTCAATAACGCTACCTGCAACGAGACGGCCGATAACTAATTTCTGGCCATCGGGAAGATCCACAACGAGTGGACTATCGGAAACTGGAATTGGCAGTTGGGAAACTTTTGGTTTGCCGACTGGTTCTTGCTTCTTCTTACGAGCCATTATAAATCTCGAATCCGATGCGGTAGGTGAAGTCTGAAGTGTAAATATCATTCAAGGTGAATGGCGTTACTAAGGGTCGAGTGACATTGCTACATGTCAACTGTGAACTAATTATAGTGAATTGTGGATTTGGAACGACTCCCCACGTTGCGCTCAAGGGAATATTTCCAATAAGTGTGCACTTGAGCGTTTCCCCGTTGAGGTAATTCGCCACAGCTGGTGCCGTTGCTTGATAGTGAAGGGTAAATGGCGCATCCATGGTGCGGAAGTAGATACTGATTTTTCCATTACCGCTTCCGCATTCATTTGCCAAGGTACTGAAGAGGATTTCGTTCATGACGAAGTCAGCACTTGTGAAGAGTGCCTTAAGTTGAATCTTCGCATCTTTAGTACAGCTCACTGTTGTAATCGAACCCAAGACTGGCGCAGCTAATGTCGAATCAAGAGTTGAGAGCGCATCCTTGCCATCTTTTCCATCTTTACCGTTGGTGCCATTAGTGCCGTTAATACCGTTGATTCCATCTTTCCCATTAGTGCCGTTAATACCATTTGTTCCGTTGACACCATCAATTCCATTAATACCGTTGAGTCCATCTTTGCCATTGAGACCATCAAGGCCATTGATGCCATCTTTGCCAGGTACTCCGGGTGTGCCATCTTTTCCGGCTAGGAGAAAGAGAACCTGGTTGAGATTTACTTGGCTTGCTTTAGAGATGCCGAAAATATAATCGCGATTGGTGAGAGTTGCAGTGCCAGTGTCGGCGGCATAACCAACACCCACCTGGGCCAGTGAGAGCGCCAAGAGAATAGTAAATAGCTTTCTCATGAATCCATTATCTCGGTTCGATTAAAGGAATCGCAAATAACGCTATAAACCGCGTGAATGATGCCGGGCATACCTGCAAGAAGGATGAATTTCTTCGCTCTGGCATCGGCGAGCAATGGCAAGGTGCTTACCTCTTTGAAAATATAGAAAGCTATGGCGGTTATAACTAGACCTTCGAGGAGAATATTTCGTGGCACACGTGAGAGCGCTTTGATTCGCATCTTGTTGAAGCGGATGAGAAGTAAGAAGAAGGGTGCCGAGAAGAGCGCGGCAACTGTGACCGATGATTGCGAAGAATCGGTCCAGAGGAATGAGAAGCCGTAAGCAATCACGAAGACGGCAATTGCACTCTGTGATGAGTTCACTCGCGCGATTGTTAACGTCTCGATTGGCTTGCGAGATTTACTTCCATCGCCACCATCGCGTCCCAAAATTGCTTGGTCGGCGACTCCGCGGACAAGGAGTGCAACCGCAATAATTACTAGTGCAGTCATAGAGATATTTCGCTGGGCTTTGATCACAATCAAGATGCTATTGACGAGCTTGTGGCCGAGATAGAACATGGCCGCGCCAAAGAGTGCGCCGGTGAAGATGGCGATAAATCCTGCGGCAGCGCTAGGTGTACTCCCCTTGCGTGCGAAATCTTTAGGAACCGCGACTTGAAAAATAGCGAGTGCGAGAATGGGGCCGAGCCAGCCGATACCAACGGCGAGCATCAGCAAGATGTCGCGAACGCTTGTGACATTGCCGTGAGTTAACTCCCAGAACCAGAAACCGCATACCGCCAGCAGGCCTGAGTAGGCATCGAGAATTCCAATCAGTGCCATCGCGATGAAGACGGCAAGGCTTGCTTTAGCAATGCCGCCAACTTTCTGAGTTTCATTTGAGGCAACTATTCCACCAACAAATCCCACGATAGGTATAAATGCATAGAGTTGTTTCGACATGCGATGAACAAGTTCGCCTTGACGCAACATCAGAAATTTAAAGAGAGATGTTTGGAAGCCACCGATTGCTTTGGTGCGCATCGTGTATGGCGCAGTAGCAATTCGACGACCGATGTTTTTGAAAAATGATTGTTCACCCGTTGATTCTGGAAAGCGCTGGGTAGATGCAAATGTAAGGAGCGCATATTTCTGGGCTCGAAGCGTCGATGCGATAGCGGTGAGGAAGATAAAGATGCCAATAATGAATGCTAGATCGCGTGGAACTTTCGTCACCGTGTAGGTCTCGACACCGAGCATCTGCACCGCGGCGATCACTTTGATCTTTCCGCCAGGTTGTACTGCGACAACCGTGTAAGGACCAACTGGCGCATCGGCTGGAACCATCAACGAGAAGACGATAAATCCGCCCGGTGCCTTCGAGCTCTCTTTGAAATCAAGGCTCTGCACCCCGGCGCCTTGCAATTGAATCTTCCAATTATTTGTCGCTGCAACGCCACCGAGTACGACTTCCTGCACGCGGCCGCGCTCCCAGCGCAGGTAAGGAACTTCAGCGAATGCGGCGGTGATAGGTGCGAAGATCGCGAGCAGAAGCAGAGCGGCGGAGATAAACCTGGCTCTATTTGTCATCGCGCAACTTATCGATGAGGAGCCAGAAGATGAAGATCATTGGCACGATGGTCATCAGGGTCTTAGGCATCAAGATGCGACCAAGGAATGGAATCTTGAATACAACTTTGCCGACGATGTCAGAGCGCTTTACTCGTTGAATGTCAGGTGCGCGGTTGGCATCACCTTTAACGATAAAGCCGGTTTGTAAATCACCGCCCACAATTCGGTGGGTGAATGAGGCAACTGCAGTGCCATCAAAGCGGCGGCCGGTATAGGTCACAATGTCATTGAGCTTGGGCACCATCGTTTTGAGCGGATCTAAGATGACAATGTCGCCAGAATTAATCGCAGGAACCATCGAACCGGTAAGAACAACGCGCGCTTGCAAGCGACCAGTTGCGCTGAGTAATACAAAGGAGAGCAAGACTGCGGTGATTGCATAACCAACAAATGTGAAGAATGAACCAAGTTGTCCGGAGTACTTGCGCTCTTTGACGACTACTCGCTCCGGTGGCGCCTGAACATAAAGGCGGGAATTGCTCGGAGCAATTGCATCGGGCGTTATAACAACTGTATTTTCACCAGCATCATTGGAGACTGTCAGCAAAATACGGGAGTCTGGCGAATCACTTTCGCCAGATACCCATAAGGTGCCAATTTCATCGTTATCGAAGATCATGCGCGACATAAGTTCAATCCTTTTACCAGGCGAGGAAAGTACTCACGCCGTCACAGAGTTAGCCATTGCTGGCCAACCCTGTGACTGGTGATTATTAAGAAGCGCTGCTCTCGAGTGTGATCTTGAAGACTGCAGCTGGATCAGATTGAGTACCGGCAAAGTAGACGGTATAAGTTCCATTTGAACCACTGCCAGCTGTATAGCTATTTGGTGCAATGTTGGCACTGTAGTTACCAGCAACAGGAGTTGTGTAGAAGAAGGTCGCATAAGAATACGTTGTTGCAGTCATCGTATTCAGCACGAGCGGAGTATCACCTGTGTTCGCGTAGGCCTTAATAGTAAATAGCTTGTTAGCACAGGTGCTATCAATACCAGTAAAAGCGATTGTTCCAAACTTGAAGCTACCTGCACCAGATGCGTTGGCAAATGTTGCACTTGGGTTAGCAGTTACGCCACCGTTGGTGTCGCAAGCAGTTGTTAGTGAAACGCCTTGACCGAATTCAACTGCGCTTCCGGAGTTAATTGAAATGTTAGCTGCGAGAGTTGAACCGAGTACTGCGATTGCTGCAACGCCGACGATCGCAAGGAGAGCACGTGATGAACTCTTATTCTGTTTGCGGCGTGGTGCAGGATTTGGTGTATCAAACTTTAAAATTTCCACGAGTACTGCCCCTTCGAAAGATGAGACCCTGGTTGGTCATCTTGCAGGGCTAGCCCCACGCTCATAAACCTAGGGGTAAAGCCCGTAGAAGACAACCCCTCGAACTCACCCATAAACGCGCCTAAGCGCGAGGGGCATTGACCGTTTCTACAGTGGTTCGCCGCACGATCTGGCCATCAATGTTGATTGTTGCCGCAGCTGGGTCGAGATAGAAAGTGACATCGCCATTATTGGGCGAGAGGGTAGTTCCGTCATACACGGCAGTTCCGGAGACAGAGAGTGTGGCATTTGCCAGCAATGGCGTCGCAATTGGGACGCCAATTCCCGTCAGATAGGAAAGTCCAAGAGTAATTGGGTCGCCAATGTTGGAAATCGGTGCAGTCACAGGCAAACTAATTTGAAGCACAGTCGCATCGGTTGTTGGTCCGATTACTAGCTCTTTACTTGTGCCATCAATGAGTCGAATGCGCAGTTTTTTACCTGCACAAGTGACGAAATCTAGATTGGAGATTGTTACAGCGCGCACTCGGAAGAAGCCATCGGATGAATCTTGCGCATTGGGATTGGCATGCCACTCTTCACCGAGTGAGACAAAGACATTGCTATCGCAGGCAGTTGCTTGCTGTGAGCCTTGACCAAATTCTAATGAACCAGTTCCAACGGTAACGCTCGCCGCAAATGTAGAGACAACAAGTGGAACTGCCGCAAGCAAAACTGCGCCAATAAGAAATTTTGATTTTGCACGTGGGCGTTTACCAAAACCTGAGGAGAGAGAGTCATCTAGCGGGGAACGCATGCACTCTCCTTCTCATTTATAAAATCTCTTGTAAAACTTCTAGTAAAAATTACAGAGCCACGGGCTCGCCAATTCTAGAATCATAAGGGCTTTAAGGCAATTGGCAGGATTTGCGTTACTTCAGCGAGCCTGAGCCTGATTTTGTTGTGACTGCCAAGGAGAGGCTTCGAAAATTGGTAG
>JBAXNY010000034.1:0-9706 GCA_037133535.1 Actinomycetes bacterium | reverse complement strand
GCAGCATTGAGAACATTTACCAACTTGAGTGGGTTAAGCAGAACACCAGTTGATGTTGCTTTACGTAGAACTGAACTCATGAATTGTTGCTGACGTTGCATGCGCCCGAGATCGCCCATGCCATCAAAATCACGGGTGCGCACATATTTCAGCGCTTCAATTCCATCAAGAGTGTGGATTCCTGCCGCGAGGACTAAGTGGCTCTTTGGGTCATTGATATCTTTCTTGGTGCAGACATCAACGCCGCCCAATGAGTCAACGATATTTGCAAAACCGGCGAAGTTGACTTCAACATAATGATCTATCCGTAGTTGCGACATATTTTCAATAGTGCTAATTAATAGTGGCGCATCGCCCCAAGCAAATGCGGCATTGAGTTTTGCCTGCTGCTCATTAATGACTTTTCCAGTGCTACTTGTATGTGCTGGAATTGTTGCGAGAGTATCGCGCGGCAGCGAGATAATTACCGCATTGTCGCGCGCTTTACTAATGTGCACTAGCAACATTGTGTCGGAGCGTTTTCCAGCAGCCGATGCAACGCTGCCCACTCGGAGCGCTTTGAGTTGTGCAGGTGTCAGGCCCTCGCGAGTATCAGAACCCACGAGAAGATAATTCACCGCACTCGATGCTTTCTGCGGACGAGACTTCAATCCGGCAAAGGCATCTATCTTTTTAATTGAACCACTGACATGGCCTAATCCCAGCCATGCGAAAGTCGCTATGACCACAATGGCAAGAGAAAATCCCGTTGTCCATCGGATGCCACGCGTTGAATTCACTCGCTTAGCCTACTTGGGCGATACCGTAGTGGCGTTATGAGCGAAGACATGGGCGCGTTACAACCATCACAGAATCAAGTCAGTGTGATTCTGCCCGTTCTCAATGAAGAAAATTATTTAGAAGCTGCAATCTCAGCAATACTTTCTCAGGATTATCTGGGAGAGTTTGAAGTGATACTCGCATTAGGTCCTTCACGCGATCAAACTTCAGTGATTGCAGAGAATCTTCGTCGCAGTGATGCTCGAATTATTTTGGTAGATAACTCCAGCGGCAAGACTGCAGCTGGCCTTAACTTGGCTATTGCAAAGGCGAAGTACCCACTCATTGTTCGAGTTGATGGACACGCCACAATTCCTTCGCATTATTTAACTCTGGCAACTTCGTTGATTCACGAGACTGGCGCAGTCAACGTGGGCGGCATGATGGCAGCCGTTGGCGTCACTCAATTTGAGAAGGCAGTTGCCAGAGCAATGCGCTCACCACTTGGCGTGGGTGCATCTGCCTTTCATACCGGAGGCAAAGCAGGAGCCGCGGACACTGTTTACTTGGGAGCATTTAGAAAGAGCGCACTGCAAGAAGTTGGCGGCTTTGATGAGAAATTTACTCGCGCACAAGATTGGGAGTTAAATTTTCGATTGCGCTCCGCCGGTGGCTTGGTGTATTTCGATCCGCGTCTGCAGGTGGAATATCGACCACGGCCTAGATTGCGCGCGCTAGCAAAACAATATTTTGAATATGGGCGCTGGCGTCGCGCGGTATCTCGCCGCCACTCTGGAACTGTTAATTCTCGCTATCTTGCACCGCCAACTGCGCTCTTAATTAATCTGCTTTCAATATTTACCGGTCTATTTATTTCGCCAATCTTCTTTATTCCTGTAATTTCATATTCGTTGCTGATCGTTATTGGCGCATTCTTGATTGGAAAATCATGGAGCGAGCGATTGCGATTGCCAGCAATTCTCAGCACAATGCACATGTCATGGGGGTTGGGCTTTCTCACATCGCCCAAATCAATCGTGCCACGAGGTGAGTAGCCACTCTCTAAGGTAACCTTCAACCATGACTGCGAGAACTCTTCCTACTGAAGTTTTCGAGCCATTCCATTCAGCTCTTCCGCCCCTGAAACCATATTGGCGATCACTCTGGGCCAGGCGAGCATTTATCAGCGAATTCTCCAGATCTGATTTACGCGAGAAACATTTCGATTCACTCTTTGGCCAAGTCTGGTTAATTCTTAATCCATTACTTCTCTCCGGTGTCTACTTTCTTTTGATTGTGATTATTGGCGGACATAGTGACAAGGCTCGTTACGCACACCTAACTGCCTGCCTCTTTCTCTTCTATGCAATTGCAAATTCCATGATCGGTGGCGTGAAGTCAGTTACAGCGGGGCAGCGCTTGATTTTGAATACTGCATTCCCGCGAATCATGTTGCCAATGTCGGCAACTCTGGTGTCTCTCATTCGCTTTCTTCCCACGATTGCAGTCTTTCTCGTAATTAAAGGCCTGCTAGGTCTGCCCTTTACCTTTCAGATGTTCTGGGCAATTCCCATTATTGCAATTGCCTTTCTCCTTGGCTTAGGTCTAGCAATTCTCTTTTCATGTATCAATGTGTACTTCCGAGACATTGCCACCTTCTTGCCATACTTCAACCGTAGCTGGCTCTATCTCTCACCGATTCTTTACGAAGCAAGTGCGCTCAAGCCAGAGTTGCGCCCACTAGAACAGATCAATCCACTCTTTCCACTACTGGATTCATGGTCGCGAGTAATGGTTCACGGGCAAGCGCCAAGCTTTTCACAATTAGGTGTCTCACTCTTGTGGGCGCTGGGCTTCTTAATTATCGGCACCTATTTCTTCCTATCGCGCGAACGAGAGTTTGCCGTCCGTGTCTAGCGCCAATACTCGAAGTGAACATCAAGTGGGCGACCTTGCAATCTCAGTCCAAAACCTCAACCTGATTTATAAAACAACAATTGATAAGCGACCAACTCTAAAAGCAAGAATGAAATCACTTGGTCGAGGAACAAAACAGACTCGCATTGTTCATGCAGTCAATGATCTCTCGATAGATATTCCCTATGGTTCAGTGCTCGGTGTAGTGGGTGCAAATGGTGCTGGTAAATCAACTCTGATGCGCGTGATCTCAGGAATTTTGCCCCCAACTGCGGGACGCGTTGAAGTGTATGGAAAAGTCAGCACCCTGCTTGCACTCGGTGTTGGCTTTAATCCTTCTATGTCAGGCCGCGAAAATGTTCTCCTCGGCGGACTTGCTGCCGGTATGTCGCGGAAAGAGATTGATAAGCACTTTGAAGAGATTGCAGATTTTGCCGAACTCGGTGATGCGATCGATGCACCAATGCGAACTTACTCCTCTGGCATGTATGCCCGTTTAGGTTTCTCTGTTGCAGTTACAGTGCGCCCCGACATTCTGATCGTCGATGAAGCACTCAGCACTGGCGATGCTCGGTTTAAAGAGAAGAGCCTCAATAAGATGAAGGAGCTGCGCAGTGATGCTCGTGCTCTCATTCTTGTCAGCCATGCGCTAGGAACCATTCAAGACATGTGTAATGAAGTTGCCTGGATGCATCAAGGCAAATTAATCCAACGTGGTGAGCCACGCGAAGTTGTTGAGGCATATCAGAAATTTTTGGAAGTTGGAAAGAGCGCAGTAGTCAATGAGGATGTTTAAGCGCAAGGCCCTTCTCTTACTTCTCTTATTTTCTGCACTCCCGATTACTGCCGCCCAAGCAACTCCTGTTCCTAGTTCATTCTCCTTCCATGGCGCAGGTTATGGCCATGGCGTCGGCATGAGCCAAATCGGTGCGCGTGGCATGGCGTTAGAAAGTGCAACTGCTGAGAACATTCTTAATTATTATTATCAAGGCGCAACAGTTGAAACCACTACCGATTTAATTGAGCTACGAGTTAACGTCGGCCACTTACTCCAGAGCGCGGCTATCAAGACTGACACTGCAAGTAGTGAAATTTTGCTCTTCTCACCTACAGATACCGTCACGCCACTTGCACGAATCCTGCCTGGAACTCAATTGGCTATTTCAGTCAATGGCAGCGCGCTTCGCTTTCTTGCACCCAATCTCGATCTAACGGGGTCAAAATTTATTCTGAGGTGGAGCGGCACCCGTTACTTAGCCGGTGCTCCATCCTCAATCTTTCTGGGAATTGAAAAGAGCTTTACTCAGTATCGCTATGGCCAGTTGAATTTCACTGCAGTTCGAAGTGGAAAGATTTCCAACATTGAAATCACTAATTCACTCAATCTCCACGATGAATATCTCTACGGCATTGGCGAGATGCCTACCTCCTGGCCAGCTGCTGCACTGCAGGCCCAAGTAATTGCATCGCGCACTTATGCCCTCTCTAAAGCGGGGAAGATCCGCGCTATTTGTGACTGCGATCTTTATGCAACATCGCTTGATCAAGCCTTTGTTGGCTATGCCAAGGAGGCAGAGCCTCGCTATGGCACGTTATGGCGTAGCGCAGTGGATTCGACCACCGTTGATTCTGCAACTGCTCGTGCAATTTTCTACAATGGCAAACCAATCAGCGCCTTCTTCTTCTCATCCTCCAATGGCTTTACCGAAGCTGCGGCAAATGTATTTGGCACAGCTTTCCCTTATCTCAACTCCGTACCAGATGCATGGAGTGCGAGTGCAGTGCTCAATAAACGCTATGTGGATTGGACCCGTAGCATCACTCAAAAAGTAATTGCGGCAGCTTTCCTACTTCCCGATGTACAACGGCTGCGAATCATTTCCGAGAGCCCCACTGGAACTGTCACAAAAATTCAAGGCATTTCTAGCACTGGCAAGAAAGTGACAATTAAAGGCGAAACTTTTCGCAGTCGTTGTAAATTGCCGTCAGCGTGGTTTGAGCTACTTTAATTAGCGTGAAGGATGGAGTTCAAGCCATCCCAATTACCGCTTCGTGGCACAACTTCTAGCGCACCATCGAGTGAATTGCGACGGAAGGTAATGTCATTGGCGCCAGAGAGAGATTTCGCTTTAACGACCTTGCCATCAGGCAGGCGCACTTTTGCGCCAGCGGTAACATAAGTTCCGGATTCAATAATGCAATTATCACCGAGTGAAATTCCCAGGCCAGAATTTGCACCGAGCAGACACTTCTTGCCGATCGAAATAACTTCTTTTCCGCCACCACTGAGGGTTCCCATAATCGATGCGCCGCCACCAATGTCGCTGCCATCGCCGACAACTACACCTGATGAGATGCGACCTTCAACCATGGAAGTTCCGAGAGTTCCAGCATTGAAATTGACGAAACCTTCATGCATCACTGTGGTACCCGATGCCAAGTGCGCACCCAGACGCACGCGATCGGCATCGGCGATACGCACGCCGCTCGGAGTAACGTAATCAACCATTCGTGGAAATTTATCAACGCTGAAAACAGTGAGATGGCCATACTTTTTCTGCAGTGCTGCTCGAACTATTTCAAAATTCTCTACCGAACATGGTCCAGCCGATGTCCACGCCACATTTGCAAGTAAGCCAAAGATTCCATCGAGTGAGAGGCCATGTGGCACAACTTTGCGATGGGAGAGTAGATGTAGTCGCAGATAAGCATCTGATGCATCTACTGGTTTTTCACTCAATGTTATTTCGCGAGAAACGAGAACTCGTTCTACGAGGCGTTGCTCATCGCGTCCAACAAGTGCGCGCAGGTTCTCAGGTACGTCACTGCTTAATGGAGCTAAAGCAGGTGCTGGAAACCAGGTATCGAGGGTGAGGCCATCGAAGGTAAGCGTTGCAATGCCGTGTCCGGAGGCTCGCGTTTCTGCAGCAGGTGACATAAGGCAAGCGTAGCCCCTTATCCTTACTGCATGCGGATCTGTGTTTACTGTTCCTCGTCCCCAGAGATCGATCCCAAATATATCTCCTTCGCCGGCGAAGTTGGTACGGCAATTGCCGCACGGGGCTGGGAGTTAGTAACTGGTGGTGGCCATATATCCATGATGGGTTCAGTTTCACGTGCTGCGCGCGAAGCTGGTGGTCGCACCATTGGCATCATCCCGCAACGTTTGGCAGATATTGAATTTGCAGATGAAGAGAGCGATGAACTTCATGTTGTGAAATCAATGCGCGAACGCAAAGCGATGATGGAAGATTACTCTGATGCATTTATTACTCTTCCGGGCGGGCCCGGAACACTTGAAGAGTTCTTTGAAATTTGGGTTGGTCGCTATTTAAAATTTCATAACAAACCAGTAATCGTGCTTGATCCATTTAATTTCTATGCGCCGCTCCATGCATTCCTCGAGCATCTGACGCAAGAGAAGTTCATACGGACTGGGCAGCGGGACTTAATTATCTGGACCGATAGCATTGAGAGCGCGCTCAGCGCCTGTGCTAACGCAGCTGACTAGTAACCTAGCGGCATGAGTTCCGAGACTTTGGCGCAGCTACTTGCCAACTTGCCGGAGGAAGAGCGCATCATTATGACCTTGCACTATCTCAAAGCAATGTCAACAGCAGAAATCGCTGCACTCTTGCATGTTCCAGAGCGATCAGTTGCTGCGGTAATTGCCTCTGGTCGGGCAAAGCTCACAACCGCCCTTGGCCTCTCGCACGAGTAAGGGCCAATTTCCCAACTTCACTAAGGTGCGAGATACTTCTCTCTACACCTTTTAGTACTTCTACCCCGAGGAGCAATTCAGATGGCAGCAATGAAGCCTCGTACCGGTGATGGCCCAATGGAAGTCACCAAAGAAGCGCGCTCACTCGTGATGCGTATTCCACTCGAAGGTGGCGGCCGACTTGTTGTCGAACTCAATGCAGAAGAAGCGGGCAATCTCGGCAACGCACTTCATGCCGCAGTCCTGCTAGTCAAGAAATAGTTCCTTTCTTTCGCTACGGTAGCCATTGTGGCGCCAAGTAAAGCTCTTAAAACAACCTTCATTAACCCAGAACTCTCTGGCGTAGATTTTACTGCAAAATTTTCGCAGCTACTTGGCTGCGATGCAATTGCGATTGGCTTCACTAAGAGTGGCGACTCTGACATACCGAAACTTAATTTAGTGGGACCTAAGACCCTAATTCGCAAAATTGAGAGCACCTTCGCACTTAACTTGCTCGATGAACTCACTTTCTTCTCACCCAGTGGTAAAGCTGGTGAAATTTTTGAACTACCAGCAAGTGTCAAAGGTGCAAAAGTAGAGCGAATTCTTTTAGTTGGCCTTGGTGACGGCTCACTTAATGCACATCGAATTAGCGCCGGAGCAATTGCGCGCAAATTCCGTGGCAAGAAAGATTCGATTGCATCTCTTGTCGTCGGAGATAAATCTGCGCTTGAAACGCATGCGACATCGCTCGCCCTCGGTGGCTTTCAGTGGAGCCAGAAGAGCACGCCAGTTGATGGTGCGCCAAAGTTCCTCATCAATAGTGAGAAATCTTTAGATCGAGCAGCGGTAATTTCAGGGGCAGTAAATAACGCTCGCGCACTCATTCACACTCCGGCAAACATCAAGAATCCAGAGTGGATGGCACTCCAAGTGAAGAAATTAGCGAAGAGCCCCTCTCTTAAGGTCTCTGTGAAGAGTGGAAAAGAATTAGCGGAATTTGGTGGCTTGCGAGCAGTTGGTAATTCATCGCCCAAGCCCGGACCGCGCTTTATTCAAGTCAGTTATGCACCTGCTGGAAGTTCACAGTGGCCACATGTTGTATTAGTTGGTAAAGGAATTACCTTCGATACTGGTGGCGTCTCATTGAAACGTCCATACGACACCATGACTGCAATGAAGAGTGACATGGCAGGTGCTGCTGCAGTTTTGGCCACCGTCATTGCGATGCCAGAACTCAAACCAAAAGTTCGCGTAACTGCCCTTTTAATGATGGCTGAAAATGCACTCTCCGGTACAGCGCAGCGCCCAAGCGATGTCATTACTCATTACGGTGGCACAACGGTCGAAGTGATTAATACCGATGCGGAAGGGCGTCTAGTTCTAGCCGATGGTTTAGCTTTTGCCGATCTCCATCTCAATCCAGATTATCTTCTCGATGTGGCAACACTGACAGGTGCGGCATCACTGGGTCTAGGGCGCCAATATGCAGCGATGTATACCCGTAGTGCCAAAGTTGCTAAGGATCTATCAACATCAGGTGAGCGAAGTGGTGATCGAGTTTGGCACATGCCACTAGTTGATGATTACGCAATTGCACTCAAGAGTTCGATCGCTGATTTCAACCACACGGCAGATAAGCCAAAATTTGGCGCGGGGTCAGTAACTGCAGCGCTCTTTCTCGAAAAATTTGTCGGGGAGCGCAATTGGATTCACTTAGACATTGCTGGGCCAGCGCGAAGTGAGAGCGATACCGGTGAACAACCTAAGGGTGGCACTGGCTTTGGCGTTCGCTTACTTATTGATTGGATAACGCATTCACTATGAAAACTGATCCAGTCTCCTATGCCGAAGGCTTTATTAGCGAAGATGAAGTTCTGCAAAGTGCGCGCGCACGTGGTGTTGAATTTGGCGTACGCGATACCTCGCCCGGTACTGGTAATTTCCTCAGCTATCTTGCTCATTTAATTTCAGCTCAATCGGTGGTAGAAGCGGGCACTGGGTCAGGTGTTGGCACGCTCTGGGTTTTGCGCGGCATGCTTCCTGGTGGACTTCTTACCTCGATTGATAATGAGATTGAACATTCCCGAATTGCCAAACTTGCACTTAATGATGAAGGAATCGCTCCATC
The DNA here is from genome assembly GCA_037133535.1 of Actinomycetes bacterium. Lineage (GTDB taxonomy): Bacteria > Actinomycetota > Actinomycetes > Nanopelagicales > Nanopelagicaceae > WLQV01. The sequence continues at coordinate 1,196 of JBAXNY010000034.1, read as the reverse complement.
GCAATATCGTTTGATTACAAATCCGATTACTGATGTGATGTCGAAGTTGGCAGATCGTGCATACGATTTAGTAATTCTGCGCCACGACCCCGAAGATCTCACTTACACAGTGGAGGATGCTCATCGAATTTTGCGAAGTGGTGGCATCTTAGTAATCGACTCATTCTTTGGTGGCGGTAAAGTGCCAGACCCCACACAACGTGATGCAAAGAGCATTGCGCTCCGTGAAACTGGGAAAATGATTAAAGCATCATCAGAGCTATGGCTCAGCTCCCTCATAAACGTGGGAGATGGGTTACTACTCGCCACTAAACTCTAGCCATGGAAGAGCCATGGTGGATCGCTGCAGATAGCAATAGCAAGAGTGATTTTCGCACCATTACGCCACAAGTCCGACGGAACAATCTTCGAAGTAATGAAAAAGGCTTTGGTAGAACCATTGGCATCGCACTTCTCGCCGGAATTGTTGGAGCAGTCCTAGCCACTAACCTCAACATCACACCGCTGCGCTACAGCGCAAAGTTGGTAACGACTTCTAACACCATTGAACGTGCGCCAGATTCAGTTGCAGGAATTGCCAAACGGGTGCTCCCATCTGTTGTATCAATTGCCATAAATTCTCCGGGTGGGACAGGCACTGGTTCAGGTTTTATTATTGATAGCAATGGTTACATTCTCACCAATAACCATGTAGTTGAAACTTTTGCCACAGGTGGCGGAACACTGACCGTAACGCTCAATGATGGAAGTAGCCAAGAGGCCAAGATTGTTGGGCGCGATAGTTCCTATGATTTAGCAGTTATTAAAATTGCTCGTACCGGATTATCTGCTTTGCAATTTGGAGATAGCGATAAAGTCGAAGTTGGCGATGCCGTAATCGCAATTGGATCACCACTTGGACTTTCCGGCACCGTAACAAGTGGCATTATCAGTGCAAAGAATCGTCCAGTTACATCTGGCAGTGGCAACGGCGGTAGGGAGAGCTCCTTTATCAATGCGCTACAAACTGATGCGGCAGTTAATCCTGGTAATTCGGGCGGCCCATTAGTAGATGCAACGGGTGCGGTAATTGGTGTTAACTCTGCAATTGCATCGCTTAGTTCAAGTGTTGGTGGCCAATCCGGATCTATCGGTTTAGGTTTTGCAATACCGATCAATCAAGCACGACGCACTGCTGATCAATTAATCAAGAATGG
>JBAXNY010000033.1:0-9839 GCA_037133535.1 Actinomycetes bacterium | reverse complement strand
ACCCCTGACCCCCTGCATGCCATGCAGGTGCGCTACCAGCTGCGCTATAGCCCCTCGATGGGAGAGATTAGCGCACTTTGAACTACTGCTCTCGCCCGCTCTCTTCATCATAAACTGGCTCGGGAAGTGATCCCGAATTGTGCTCTACTAAGTGCCAGCCCTTAGGACTGAGTTGTAGAACTGACCAGCAGGCATTTGATAATCCGCCAATAACGCCCCAATTTGTGACGGGTAAGTTGAGCAATTTCCCCATAACACAGCGCGCAGTACCACCATGTGTGGCAATAACGAGTGTTTGTACCTCACTGGTTTCACGTAAGAAATTTTCAATTGCAGTAACTGCGCGATCTGCAACTTCGCTTCGTCGCTCCCCTGTTGTTCCTGCGCGATTATCTTCGCCATCAATCCAGCGCACAAAGTTCTGGAAATCACTTGCGCGATTCTCTTCGCCGGTGCGGCCTTCCCACTCGCCACCATTTGTTTCGCGCAATTGCGCGGTCACATGTACCGGAAGCTTGGAAATATCAGAAAGGGTATTTGCAGTCGCTTGTGCCCGCATTAAATCACTCGACATGATTGCAGTCGGCTTCATGCCTGCCAATAGACGTGCAGCGCGCTCTGCCTGATATTGGCCAACTTCATTGAGTGGAATATCAGAGTGACCTTGAAAGCGATTGGCGGTATTCCAATCGGTCTGGCCGTGGCGCCAAATAACTAAACGATGGCGCATTACTTACCTGCACTCCGCGCCTGCGCCTCAAATTCCTTAACTGCATCGAGTGGAATTACTGGACAGTCATTCCAGAGATGATCGAGCATGTAGTACTGGCGAAGTACTTGAGATTGAATGTGTACGACTAGATCTGAATAATCCAAGAGAATCCACTCAGCAGTGCCTTCACGGCGAATGGGCTTTTGGCCAGTTGCGGAGAGTGCGCGCTCAATGCCATCGGCAATTGCATCTACCTGTGCCACATTCTGCGCAGTAATAATAAGAAAGACTTCGCTCAAGACCATCTGCTCCGAGAGATCGAGTGCAATTAATTCAGTACCAATTTTATCGATCGCAGCTTTTGCAGCTAACTGAGTTAGCTCCACTACCGCTTTACTTGCTGCCATAAAGTCCATGCTCCTTGATATAAGTGGCAACAATTGGCGGAATTGCCGAAGAGTTTGCCGATCCAACTATTTCTGCACGTACTTGTGTTGCCGAAATTGGTAGAGCTTGAATGTCGATTCCCTTGCCAGGAACTTGATCTGGACGTTCAACGATAAGTACATCTACTAACTCTTGGAGCTCGCCGGCACGGTGCCAGCGATGTAAATGTTCTGCCGCATCTGAGCCCAAAATTAAGATCAATTGCGAGCCTGGATGATTGGCCTGTACTGCTTCCACTGTATCGATCATGTAGCTCGGTCCGCTGCGATCGATTTCTAGTGGTGAGACATCAATTCGGTTTTTAATATCTTGGGGTAGTTCTGAAATTGCCAAAGCGCACATTGCAACACGATCGGCGCCACCTGCTAGCGGTTGATGTTCGCGTAGCCATGGTTCGCCAGATGGAATAACCAATAAGTAATCAACTAATTCGTGAGTAAGTACGTGGTTGATGACATGTAAATGTCCGCGATGAATAGGGTCAAAGGTTCCGCCGTAGATCCCTATTGTTTGCAAATTACTCAGTTACTCCTGGCCCATACGCATTACTAAGTAGAGCAAGAGCGCGAAGGTTGCGAAGACTCCTACGCCAAATGCCCAAGCCGGTACTGGAAGTTCGCGAACACTCTCTGCGGCAATGTTGATCATGAAGATGAGTCTATCCCAGACAAAAGTGCCTTGAAGCGCCCCTCATCGATGATTTCTATCCCTAGTTCTTCGGCCTTAGCCAACTTCGATCCGGGATCTGAACCCACTAAAAGGTAATCGGTCTTCTTGGAGACCGAAGTTGCAGATTTTCCACCATGGGAAGTGATCGCTTCCACAATTGAATCGCGGGTGAAAGATTCCAAACCACCAGTGACAACGAATGTGAGACCGGCCAATGTTTGGGCAAGTGCAACGCTCTCTTCTAATGTGGAGCGTACGCCAGCACTCGCCCACTTCTTAACAATTTCGCGATGCCACTCTTCACTAAACCACTCCTTGATTGCGGCAGCGATTGTCTCGCCAACGCCATCGATTGCAGCTAACTCTTCAAGGGATGCGGCAGAAATTGCATTAAGTGATTTGAAGTGTGAGGCCAGTGCTTGTGCTGAAGTAGGCCCGACGTGACGAATCGATAGCGCCACAATTACGCGCCACAAATTCTGCCCCTTTGCACCTTCTAGTGCAGTGAGGAATTTCTCCAGACTTGCTGCCGCGCTTCCATCTTTCTTTACGAAGAATTGCGAGGCCATCAATTTCTGATTAGTGAGCGAAAAGAGATCTGATTCTGTTTCAATAATTCCATCACTCAGGAGCGCAGTTGCGGCTTCGTAGCCGAGAATATCAATATCTAGCGCTGCTCTTGAACCTATGTAATACAAGCGCTCGCGCAATTGCGCTGGACAGGTACGGGCATTGGGGCAGCGAATATCAACATCGCCTTCCGACATGGCACGCAGTGCGCTGCCACAATCTGGACACTTGGTTGGCATAACAAAGGCGCGCTCTTTACCAGTGCGACGTTCAATGACGGCACCTAATACTTCGGGAATTACATCCCCGGCCTTGCGGATAATGATTGTGTCGCCAATCAAAATTCCTTTTCGAGCAACCTCTTGGGCGTTATGTAAAGTCGCATTAGTGACGGTGGAGCCTGCAACTTTTACTGGTGTCATAAATGCAAAGGGAGTCACACGACCAGTGCGACCAACGCTCACCTTGATATCAAGTAATTGGGTAGTGACTTCCTCGGGTGGGTACTTGTAAGCAATCGCCCACTTGGGAGCACGGGATGTAAAACCTAAAGCTGCCTGCTGAGAGCGCTGATTTACCTTGATAACAACGCCGTCAATGTCATGTTCGACATCATGGCGATGGGCTTCGTAGTATGAAATAAATTCAGTAACGCCAGCTTGATCTTTCACGACTTTAAAACGAGAACTCGTGGGAAGTCCCCAACCTTTGAGCGCTTCGTATGCCGCACTCTGTGTAGGAAATGTTGCACCCTCAATTGCGCCAATCCCGTGAACGACAACGCTGAGGGGCCGGGCTGCAGTGATGCGCGGATCTTTCTGTCGCAGTGACCCAGCGGCTGCATTGCGTGGATTAGCAAAGAGGGCTTTACCGCTCTCCTCTAAGCCATCGTTGAGTTCAGCAAATGCAGCAAGTGGAAAGAAAACTTCGCCGCGAACTTCTATAAGAGTGGGAATGTTTTCACCAGTGAGGCGATGTGGCAGACCTTTAATTGTTTTCACATTGAGTGTGACATCTTCACCAGTAACACCATTGCCACGAGTCAGTGCGCGAGTAAGCACGCCATTTTCATAACGCAGATTAATTGCTAGGCCATCGACTTTAAGTTCGCAGAGCCACTCCGAGATCTCGCCCTCTTTGAGCGCACGATCAAACCAGGCCTTCAATTCATCGCTATCAAAGACGTTATCGAGACTCATCATCTTCTCAATGTGATCGTGTTGATCAAAGCTAGTAGAGAAGCCACCGCCGACATCTTGAGTAGGTGAATCAGGTTGGAGTAATTCTGGGTGCTTGGCCTCTAGCGCTTGGAGTTTTTTGAGCAGAGTATCGAAATCGCTATCGCTGATACTGGGGTCATCGAGAACGTAATAGCGGAATTGATGATCACGAATTTCCGCAGTGAGCTCTGCGATTTCGTGGCGCGCTTTGTTGCTCATAGCGCCTTAACGAGTGAGGCAGATAGTTGCACTGCCAACAACTCGATCATCATCGTAAATTACTGCTGCCTGTCCAGTGGCAAGGCCAAAGAGCGGTGCATCTAAAGTCACATCAAGGAAGTTATCGCGATAAGAGTATGTGCAGCCAAGTGCTTCACCATGTGCGCGAATCTGCACATAGCCACGAGTCTCTTGACTTGTAGCGGCCGGACCGCACCAGACTGGATTCTCACCTTGAATGTAATTAACTGCTAACTCTTCGCGTGCACCAACTACAACAGTGTTGCTCTTCGGTTCGATCTTTAATACAAATCGTGGCGATCCATCTTCGCTAGGAACTGTGAGCCCCAGACCTTTACGTTGGCCAATTGTGTAGGTGTAAGCACCGCGATGCTCGCCAAGTGTCTTTCCAGATTGATCAACGATGGGGCCAACTTCACTGCCTAGACGATCACGCAACCAACCCGCATTATCTCCCGAAGGAACAAAGCAGATGTCATGGCTATCGGGTTTGTTAGCAACGAATAGCCCGCGCTCTGCTGCTTCTTTGCGAATATCAACTTTATGAGTATCGCCTAATGGAAAAATTGCACCTTGGATCTGCTCTACGGTGAGAACCGAAAGCACATACGATTGATCTTTGGAATTATCAATGGCGCGGTGGAGTGTCTTGCCGATTGAACTTTCACGTGTGCGCGCGTAGTGACCAGTAACAACGCCATCAAATCCCATGGCACGTGCCCGATCCAGCACTGCGGCGAATTTAATCTTCTCATTACAACGCAGGCAGGGATTAGGAGTGCGCCCTGCTGCATATTCGGAGATGAAGTTTTCTACAACACCTTCGTGGAATTCTTCAGCCATGTCCCATATATAAAAGGGGATACCTATGACATCGGCGGCACGACGAGCATCATGTGAATCTTCAACGGTGCAGCAGCCTCGTGCGCCAGAGCGATACTTCTGTGGGTTAGAGCTCAGCGCTAAATGCACACCAATTACTTCATGCCCCTCAGCTACGGCACGTGCGGCAGCTACTGCAGAATCAACGCCGCCACTCATTGCTGCAATTACCTTCATAGGTTGGCCGCCCGTGCTCGCGAAATAACAGAGGGAAAGAGTGCAATGACTTCTGCAACATCACTTTCACTATTGAGATACGAGAGTGAAAAACGCAGACTCGATTGGGCACTTACTTGTGAATGGCCCATCGCCATCAAGACATGGCTTGGTTCGTGAACTCCCGCGCTACATGCCGAACCGGTAGAACAAGCAACACCTGCTGCATCAAAGAGAAGCAGCAATGTATCGCTCTCGGTTCCGGGAAATGTCAGATTAATAATTCCTGGTAACTGCTCGCCACTTCCATTAACAATCAGATCTGGAATTGCCGCTTTTGCACCAGAAATGAATTGTTCACGTAATTTACTGACAAAGTTGGCGCGCTCTGCTTGTGCTTTCGCTGCATCACTTGCAGCAGCGGCAAAGGCTGCGATTGATGGTGTATTTAATGTGCCACTGCGAATTTCGCGCTCTTGTCCCCCACCGTGAATGAGCGCCGGAATTTCTAAACCATGTTGCAAAATCAAGGCACCGATTCCCATTGGTCCACCGATTTTATGAGCACTGATCGTGAGTGCGGTGACACCAAGATCTTTGAACGAAAGTGGGATCTTGCCAAAACTTTGCACCGCATCGCAGTGCACTGGAATTTGAGCGCCACTTGCAATCTTGACGATCTCAGCAACTGGTTGGATCGTTCCAGTCTCATTATTGGAGTGCATCACGGAAATTACCGTTATTTCGTTACCGCGTTCTGCAACTAACTTGCGCAAGAAAGCAAGATCAATTTCACCACTTGCAAGAACTGGAAGTTTGATTACTTCGGCTTTTTCGTAATCGGCCAACCATTGAGCTGGATCGAAAATTGCGTGATGCTCAATCTCAGAGATCACTACAAGATTTCGCATCTCGTTGGCGCGCAACCAATGCAAGCCCTTGAGTGCAGTGTTATTTGCTTCGGTGCCCGAGCCAGTGAAAATTACTTCACTTGGTCGGCACGCCACAGCGCGCGCAATTGCTTCGCGCGATTCTTCAACATCTTTGCGAGTTGCACGGCCATACATATGAAGGCTGGAGGGATTTCCTAACTTATCCATCTGATCTGCAAGTGCGCGCTTTGCCGCAGCAACCATCGGAGTGGTCGCAGCATGATCGAGATAGATGCTCACAAGAGGTAAGTCTAGGACTTGCGCGCTTTAATGCCTTCACTGGCTTGTGGCAGCACAGCGAAGAGATCGCCGACGACGCCAAAATCGGCTACTTCAAAAATTGGCGCTTCAGGATCCTTATTAATGGCAACGATGACCTTACTGGTCTGCATACCGGCACGATGTTGAATCGCGCCTGAGATGCCACATGCAACATAGAGCTGCGGACTTACTGTTTTGCCAGTCTGGCCAACTTGCATTGAATGCGGATACCAACCGGCATCAGTTGCAGCGCGTGATGCACCAACTGCGCCGCCAAGTAAATCTGCAAAAGTTTCTACTGGAGTGAAGTCACCATTTGTTCCGCGACCACCTGAGACAACGATCTGCGCCTCAGTAAGTTCGGGGCGACCGCCTTTGACTGGTGCTTGTGTTGAAGTAATTTTCGCTAACTGTGAAGTTGCAGATGTCGGCGCAGTCAATGTGGAAACCTCTGGTGTTGTAGGAGTTAAATCAGGATCGACAGAGTTTGGTCGAACTGTGATGATTGAAATTCCATGTGAAACTTTGGAGTGAACTGTTGTTGAACCACCAAAAACTAATTGAGTTGCAGTGGCATCCGTTGCGACATCAACCGCATCGGTAATTAAGCCAGAGTTTGTGCGAACTGCAAGGCGCCCGGCCAGCTCTTTGCCAAAGGCAGATGAAGCTATCAGAAGAACCTTGGGTGATTCTTGGGCGATAACAGCAGCTAAGGCATCAACTGCTGCAGCAACTCCATAGGCAAGCACATCGGCATTATCAACTGCGATAACTTTTTTGATTGGGCCAGCAAGAATTTGCGCCGCCATCTGGCTATTGCCAAGCACCACTGCAGTGACATCACCTGTGCGTGCGGCAAGTGTGGCAAGTTCTGCAGTTGTCTTTGAGACTTTGCCATCGGAGAATTCAGCGAGAATTACTGCACTCATACGAGTTTCTTCTCTGCTAGGTAAGTAATCAGAGCATCGCCACCAGTGCCACCATCTTCAACTTTAATTCCTGCACCTCGCGCCGGACGTGGCGTCGCATCAACCACATCACTCCACGCCGAAATATTCGCCGCTAATCCATCAGCGCTTCTACTCTCAATGCTCTTCTTCTTCGCCGCCATAATTCCTTTAAAGGATGGATAGCGTGGCTCATTAATTTTTTCGATCACGCTTATAACAGCTGGGAATTGCGCAGTGATTGTGTCGACACCGCTTTCGGTAACACGAGTAATCTCAACGCTCTTTGCATCAGGATTTACTTTTACCGAACCGGCAAATGTTAATTGGGCCCAACTCAAGCGCTCGGCCAACATCGCAGGAACAACGCTCATCCGCGCATCGGTGGATTCGGTACCGCAGATAACTAAATCAAAAGCCTCTGCTTTGATCACACTTGCTAATACTTCAGAAGTTGTCAGTGCATCGGCACCTGCGAGCGCAACATCGCTAATCAAAATCGCATTATTGGCACCCATCGAGAGTGCTTTACGAATTGCCTCTGCGGCGCGCTCTGGCCCCATGGAAATTAGCGTGACGGTATTTGCGCTGCCCTCTTCATTTCCGCCATGTGCCTCAGCAATACGGAGCGCTTCTTCGACGGCATATTCATCGAGATCATTGAGAACTGCATCAACGCCTTCGCGATCTAACCGACCATTACTCATCTTCTTCTCAGCCCAAGAATCGGGTACTTGCTTTACGCAGACTGCGATTTTCACAAGTGCTCCTTTCAATCTCTGGCGTCTTACTTACGCGCTCTTGTGCCTAGGTTACCTGCCAGTAGCAGGCTGGAGCAAAGCGAAAGTTCTCCAGCAATCAAGATTAGGTACTAGGTAGTACCAGGGTCTGCGCCTAAAATTTACCAATGCTCGCAATTGTTGCTCCTGGTCAAGGTTCACAGAGCCCAGGAATGCTGACTGAGTGGCTTGAGCGCCCCGGTTCGCGTCAAAAGATTGAGCAATGGTCCGCAGAGAGCGCCCTTGATCTGGCCACATTGGGATCTAGTGCAACAGCGGAGGAAATTAAGAACACCGCGATTGCGCAACCATTAATCGTTGCCGCCGGACTCCTGTCTATTGCTGCATTGGGGGAAGCTGGAGTCAGCGCTCTTGCTGGTCACTCTGTCGGTGAAATTACTGCCGCCGCAATTTCTGGGGTAATGACTGAGAGCGATGCCATGAAACTTGTCTGCGAGCGCGGGCGAGCAATGGCAAGTGCGGCATCGGCAGATACTGGAATGTCAGCGGTGTTAGGTGGCGAGCGCGAGGCAGTGTTACGCGCGATCGCATCATGCAATTTAGTTGCGGCAAATGAGAATGGCGCGGGACAGATTGTGGCGGCTGGCTTACTCAGCGGCTTGGCCCAATTAAGTGAGAGTCCACCAGAGGGCGCTCGCGTCCGCGCACTGGCAGTTGCTGGTGCATTTCACACGCCATTCATGGCACCGGCTCGCACTCAAATAGAGCGCTTTGCATCAGGTGTTGCAGTGCACGATCCAAAAATCACTCTGCTGTCAAATGTCGACGGTGAAGTAGTTGGCGACGGCAAGCAAGTATTGGCAAGAATCAGTCAGCAGATTACAAACCCAGTTCGTTGGGATCTCTGCATGGCCACCTTTGCAAAGCAGGCAATTACCGGCGTTATCGAACTTGCACCTGGTGGAACTCTCAGCGGCCTCTTTAAGCGTGCCTTTCCTGAGATTGAAACCTTTGCCATTAAAACTCCTGCTGATATTTCTGCGGCTCAGGAATTTGCGAAGAAGCATGCTGCTACGGTGGTGGCGTAATGAAATCACTCGAAGGTAGCAATTCGCGCATCGTTTCAGTCGGTGCTTATCGCCCCGCCCGTGCTGTTCCAAATTCAGAAATTGTCGATCGCATTGAATCAACTGATGAATGGATTCGCCAACGCACTGGCATTGAATCGCGCAATTTTGCTCGCCCAGATGAATCTGTCATTGACATGGCACTTGCTGCAGCAAAGATCGCGGTAGAACGTTCAAAGCTTTCAATTGATCAGATCGACACTGTCATTGTTGCGACAATTACTTACCCATTTCAAACCCCAAGTGCGGCAACTGCGCTAGTTGCAGCGCTAGGAAATCCACAAGCAGCTGCCTTTGACATTAGCGCTGCCTGTGCTGGTTTTTGTTATGGCGTTGGAATGGCTCATGACTTCATTAAAAGTGGCACATCTCAGAATGTTCTCGTTATCGGCGTAGAAAAACTCTCTGATTTCACGAATCCTGATGATCGAGCTACCTCATTTATCTTTGCCGATGGCGCTGGTGCGGTTGTCATTAGCGCAAGCAAGGAAGTTGGCATCAGCCCAACGGTGTGGGGTTCAGATGCGCAATCACGCGATGCCATTGTTATGGAGCCATCCTGGATTGAACTTCGTGGGGAAATTGATGGAGATAAGTGGCCCGATATTAAACAGCAAGGTCAGACCGTTTTTCGTTGGGCATCATTTGCAATGAGCAAAGCTGCAAAACGAATTCTGGAAAAAGCTGGCGTAAGTGCGAGCGAACTTGCCGCCTTTATTCCACACCAAGCAAATATTCGCATCATTGAAACGATGGCGAAAGAAATAGAACTACCAGATTCAGTGATTATTGCCGATGATATCCGCACATCTGGCAATACATCTGCTGCATCTATCCCCCTTGCGATGGATGCATTGCTCACAAAACACCCAGAAGCGGGTGGCGGATTAGCCCTACTCATCGGTTATGGCGCAGGATTGGTCTATGCCGGTCAGG
>JBAXNY010000032.1:0-9948 GCA_037133535.1 Actinomycetes bacterium | reverse complement strand
CCAAAGCGTCGCGAGATTGGTCACGGTGCACTCGCAGAGCGCGCTCTTGTACCAGTACTCCCAAGTCGCGAAGATTTTCCTTATGCAATCCGCCAAGTATCTGAGGCGCTTAGTTCCAATGGATCAACATCTATGGGATCTGTCTGTGCATCAACCCTGGCACTCTTCAATGCTGGCGTGCCACTTCGTGCACCAGTTGCGGGTATTGCAATGGGTCTGATCTCCGATACGGTCGATGGCAAAGTTGAATATGTTGCACTTACTGACATTCTTGGTGCCGAAGATGCATTCGGTGACATGGACTTCAAAGTTGCCGGAACAAAAGACTTTGTTACCGCTTTGCAGCTAGATACCAAGCTCGACGGTATTCCAGCATCTGTTCTTGCTGGTGCACTTTTGCAGGCAAAGGAAGCGCGTCTTGCGATTCTCGATGTCATGGCAGAAGCAATTGATGGTCCAGATGAGATGAGTCCATTTGCGCCTCGCATCATCTCGATCAAGATTCCAGTTGATCAAATCGGTGCAGTGATTGGGCCTAAGGGCAAGATCATTAACCAGATTCAAGAAGAGACTGGCGCTGACATTTCAATTGAAGATGATGGAACGATTTACATCGGTGCAGATGAAGGCTCAAAGGCTGAAGCTGCTCGTGCCCAAATCAATGCCATCGCCAATCCTCAAATGCCAGAAGTAGGAGAGCGTTATCTCGGCACAGTCGTCAAACTTGCTGCATTCGGCGCATTTATCTCGCTGCTTCCAGGTAAAGATGGATTGCTTCACGTCTCCCAGATTCGCAAGATGCATGGTGGTAAGCGCATCGAGAATCTCGAAGAAGTTATGAAAATTGGCGACAAGATTCAGGTAGAGATTGGTGAGATCGACCCTAAGGGCAAGCTCTCACTCGTCCCAGTTCTTGAAGGCGAAGCTGCAGCCGAGTAATTGCTGCCTTTGCTATGAGCGTTCAACGCACAGTTCTTACTAGCGGGCTGCGTATCGTCACGGAGGAAGATCCGTCGGTACGCAGCGCTGCTGTAGGAATTTGGGTGAACGTTGGCAGTCGCGATGAGAGCGGAAGCGTTGCCGGTGCATCACACTTTCTCGAACATCTTCTCTTTAAAGGAACCACAACTCGCACTGCGTTAGAGATTTCCTCCTCCCTTGAATCTGTTGGCGGCGAGATGAATGCTTTCACCAGTAAGGAGTACACCTGCTTTTATGCGCGGGTAATCGATACCGATCTACCGATGGCAATCGATGTGGTTTCAGATCTCATTACATCCTCTGTTGTGAAGGCACTCGATGTCGATGCCGAACGTAAAGTTGTACTAGAAGAGATTTCGATGCGCGATGACGATCCGAGTGATCTAATCCACGATCTCTTCTCTGAAACTTTCTATGGTGATAATCAATTAGGTCGCCCAATTCTTGGCACTGTTAAATCTATCAATGAGATGAGCCGCAATAGCGTTTATAACTATTACAAGAAGAAGTACCTGCCCCAGGATTTAGTAGTGGCAGTAGCTGGCAACATTAAGCATAAGAAAGTCGTCGCGATGGTCGAGAAGGCACTCTCACGCGATGGATTTCTCGATGTTACTGGTGCGCCGCAAGTGCGCTCAAATACCCCATTTAAGATTACCAAGCAGAAGAGCGTTGGCTTGATGTATCGCAAAACTGAACAATCACACATCTTCTATGGGATGGAAGGCGTTGCGCGCAATGATGAGCGACGCTTTAGCGTTGGAATTTTATCGGCTGCACTCGGCGGTGGCATGTCATCGCGCTTATTCCAAGAGATTCGCGAGAAGCGGGGCATGGCTTATTCGGTGTATGCCTACGCACAACAATTTGCCGGTTCTGGATTCCTTGGTTTCTATGCCGGATGTAATCCGAGCAAGACGCACGATGTCATCTCAGTGATTCGTGAAGTGCTCGCCGATGTTGCAGCCAATGGCATGACACATGAAGAGATTGAACGCGCTAAGGGCGCAGTTCGCGGCTCCCTCGTTCTGAGCCAGGAGGATTCTGGCTCACGGATGAGCCGAATCGGTAAGAATGAGATTGTTTACGGCGAGATTATGGGCTTCGATGCCATCCTCAAGAAAATTGAGGGTGTAAATAGCGAGCAAATCCGTAAAGTTGCCAGCGAGATCTTGACCCAAAGACCTACTCTTGCACTTGTAGGACCATTCAAATCGGAAGCACCTTTTGAAAAGGTCCTGAATAAGTAACCAGATTAAGTAAGGAGAGTGGCTCTATGAGTACCAAAGTTGGCGTACTTGGTGCAAAGGGGCGCATGGGCGCAGAAGTTATTCGCGCAATCTCGGAGAGCAAAGATCTTGAAGTTTGCTGCGCACTCGATTTAGGCGATGAACTCTCTGATCTCTCCGGCTGCGAAGTAGTTGTTGACTTCACTACTCCTGATGCCGTGATGAAGAATCTGGAATTTCTGATTAAAGCTGGTATCCATGTCGTCGTTGGAACAACTGGTTTCGATGATAAGAAAATTGCACAAGTTGAGCAATGGCTTGCTAGCAACCCCAAGGTTGGCGTTCTCATCGCTCCGAATTTTGCACTTGGTGCAGTACTGATGATGCACTTTGCAAAGCAAGCTGCGCCACTCTTTGAGTCGGCAGAAATTATTGAACTTCATCACCCTAATAAGGTTGATGCACCAAGTGGTACTGCGGCACTGACTGCAAAGTTAATGACAGAGGCACGTAGTGCTAGTAATTCGCCAGCAATTCCTGATGCGACGGTGAGTGGTATCACTGGTGCGCGTGGAGCAAAAGTGGGCGACATCGCCATTCACTCAGTCCGCGCACGTGGCTTAGTTGCGCATCAAGAAGTAATTTTCGGTGGAATCGGTGAGACGCTCACGATTCGCCACGACTCACTCGATCGCTCCAGTTTTATGCCAGGAGTTCTGCTGGGAGTTCGTAAAGTTTCAGCACATCATGGCCTCACCTTTGGTCTAGAACATTTCCTCGATCTCTAATAGGATTTCGTAGAGAAGGTTTCTAGAGATCAAGGAAGTCTGAATATGAGCGCTGACGAAGTCATTATTTATTCTGCAGATTGGTGTGGCGATTGCCGCCGTTCTAAGCGATTAATGGATTCACTCAATGTGGCTTACACGCTTATCGATGTCGAGAAGGATCTTTCAGCTGCGGATAAGGTTATTGAGATCAATGGCGGGGCCAAATCAATTCCAGTAATTGTCTTCTCCGATGGCACTCACCTCACCGAGCCATCCGATAACGATCTCACTGCAAAACTCAAGTCACTCAAGATCATTTAAGGCGAAGTTCTCTTGAAGCCCATCGTTCAAGTTTCACTCGATTTGATCGACATGAATGAAGCGATGGAGATGGCACACACTGCTATCCGCGCCGGTGTTGATTGGCTCGAAGCAGGAACGCCCTTCATTTTGGCTGAAGGCCTACATGGCGTGAAAGCGCTCCGTAAAGAATTTCCTGATACTCCGATAGTTGCAGATTTAAAGACGATGGATGGCGGATATCTAGAGGCTGAGATGATGGCAAAAGCTGGTGCAACTCATGTTGTTGTTATGGCACGTTCGCACCCAGAGACAATTAAATGTGTCGTACAAGCCGGACACGATCATGGCGTCTTTGTTATGGGAGATAACTTAGGTTGCCCAGATATGGTGCAAGGAGCTCGTGAGTTAGAAGAGCTCGGTTGCGACATGGTGATTCATCACATTGGATACGATGAACGACGCGGAATTGCCGCACGCGGTGAACGCGCACCTAATCCACTCGATCAACTCAAAGCAGTCGTTGATGCAGTGCAAATTCCAGTGCAGGCAGTGGGCGGTCTCTCGCTAGAACAAGCAATCGCATCACCTTCTTATGGTGCGCCACTTGTTGTTATTGGCGCACCACTTGCCATTGATGCAGATTCCTTTAGCCGCGGTGCAGGAAATGTTGAAGAAGTTTTACGGAAAATTTGTGAAGCGGTGCACGGTTATGGCGATGTCGCAGTCAAGGGAGAGAAGAAATGAAATCACTCGGCGTTGTTAACTTTGCTAGTGCACCTCATAGCGTTGAAATTCGCGAAGTGGAAAAGCCAGTAGCCGGCGATGACGATGTCATTGTCGAAGTTGCTGCAGCCAGTATCTGTGGCAGCGACCTACATCAATGGGAGGGCAGCCATAGCTGGCCAGTAAATTATCCAGTCGTACTTGGCCATGAATTTGGCGGCAAAATTATTGAGCTAGGCAAGAACGTTTCTCATTGGAAAATTGGCGATCGAGTAGTGAGCGAGACTGCAGCAGTTGTAGATATGTCGAGCCCGATGTCACGCATTGGTCTCTATAACTTGGACCCCAATCGCAAAGGCTTTGGTTATGGCGTTAATGGTGCAATGACAAAATTTGCCAAAGTGCCACAGAGATTGCTCCATCGAATTCCTGATTCAGTTTCATTTGAACATGCTGCGATGACCGAACCCTGCGCAGTTGCGTATAGCGCGGTGATCGATCCAGGACACATCCGTCCAGCAGATCGCATTCTTGTCTTAGGGCCCGGACCAATCGGCGTGCTCTGTTCAATCATGGCCAAGTTAGCTGGAGCCGAAGTTGCAATCGTTGGCTTAGAGCGCGACCGCGCACGCCTAGATATTGCAGCAAGTTATGGCATTGAAGTAATCATCGGGGATGCAAGCAAGTGGGCCAATGAAGTCGATGGCTTAGGAGCAAATGGCGTAGTTGATGCCGCTGGTGTTTCAGCTACGTTGCAACTTGCACTCCAACTTGTGCGACCCAATGGTTGGATCTCTAAAGTCGGCTGGGGTCCACAGCCACTCAACTTCTCGATGGATCCATTGGTTCAGAAAAATGTCACCTTGCAAGGAAGTTTTAGTCATAACTGGCCGATGTGGGAGCGAGTACTACGGATGCTCGGCACTGGCACATTAGATCTTTCGCGGATTTTGGGCGGGGTCTATCCTTTGCGCGAATGGGAGACTGGCTTCAAGCGGATGCACTCTGGGGAAATTCTTAAAGCAGTTATCACGCCGGAATAGTAAATGCGCCTTCAAGGGAAATCCATCATCGTCACTGGTGCGACCAGTGGAATTGGCGCCGCCATTGCCAAGTGCATAGTTGGCGAAGGTGGCGAAGTGCTGGTTCATGGAATTAATCGAAGTGAGGGCGAGGGCGTTGTTGCCGCACTAGGTAAGAATGCGCGCCTCTTTATCGCCGATTTAATGGATGAGAGTGCACCAAAAAATATTGTGGCCGCTGCACTCAAAGAATTTGGCAAGATCGATGGCATAGTCAATAACGCAGCGGTAATTGAGCGCTCCAATTTAGAGGCAATTTCAACCAAGAGCTTCGATGCAGCAATTGAAGTCAATGTAAAAGCACCGCTATTTCTGATTCAAGCTGCAATGGCAGAATTAAAGAAAACAAAAGGTGCTGTACTCAACATTGGCTCAGTCAATGTCTATGCGGGGGAGTCAACACTTCTTGCCTACAGCATTAGCAAAGGCGCGATGATGACGATGACGCGCAATCTGGCAAATGCTCAAGGCGTCAATGGAGTGCGCATAAATCAGATTAATCCAGGCTGGGTACTAACCGAACGCGAAGAGCGCGATCAAATTACCAAGGGACTCGAACCAGGTTGGCACAAGCGCCTTGATCGCTCTGCAATTCCCTTCGGTGCAATGACAACTCCAGAAGAGTTAGCACTAGCTGCAATCTATTGGTTGGGCGATGAATCTCGCCCCTTTACTGGATCGGTGGTAGAGCTCGAGCAATTTTCTATCATTGGAAGGAATCCGGAGAAACTATAAATGCCACAACTTGCTGCATTTCCTAAAGGTTTTATTCGCGAATTAGTCGCGCCAAATCAGATGAGTATTTATGAGTGGATTGAAATCTCCAAAGTACTCGAACTCGATGGCTTAGAGTTCTATAGCAATTTTGCAGACTTAAAGGATCGCAAGAACTGGGCTGCAATTCGCAAGGCAGTTGAAGATGCAGGCATGGTCATTCCTATGATGTGTTGCTCGCCAGATTTTACGATTCCAGAGAAGGAGTTGCGCCAGGCTGAAGTTGATAAGGAAATTGGTTGGATTGAAATGAGCGCCGAACTGGGAGCGAAATATTGTCGAGTGCTTTCTGGCCAACGCCGTAAGAACATTACTCGGGCGCAAGGTATGGATTATGTAGTTGATTCAATTGAACAATGCCTTCCAGTTGCGGAATCTTTTGGCATCACGCTAATTATTGAGAATCACTACAAAGATGATTTCTGGACCGAGCCTGAATTTGCCCAGATGCAAGATGTCTTTGTGGAGTTAGTAAATCGCATCGATTCACCATGGTTTGGGGTTAATTACGATCCCAGCAATGCCATTGCTGCCGGCGAAGAGCCACTTGATTTATTGGAAGCGGTGAAGCATCGCGTAGTCACGATGCATGCCAGCGATCGCTACTTAGCAAATGGCACCATTGAAGATTTACGTAAAGCCGAAGGTGGCAGTGCTGGTTATGTCAGTTTCTTCAAACATGGCGTAATTGGCAAAGGCCTCAATGATTACGATGCGATCTTCTCCACCCTCAAAGCGGTGGGATTTGATGGCTGGATCAGTATCGAAGATGGCGTTGACGGCATGGATCAAATGGTCGAGAGTGCGAAGTTCTTAAAGGGAAAAATTAAAGCCCATTGGGGATAATTACATAAAGTGCACAACGGCAGCCGATGTCACAGCTGCTGAAATCACCACAACTGGAAATGGCGCACGAAAGGCAAGTGCCACAATTGCAACGGCCAAACCGAGAGCGCGATGATCAAGTTCTAGCTTGGATTTACTGGTGAAGGTCTGCACTGCAACGAGCGCGCTCAAGAGCGCAATCGGAATCTGTAGATTGATCGCTTGAACTTTCGGATGTGATAGCCAGCGCCCAGGTATGGAGTGACCAGTAAATTTCAGCGCAAATGCAATGACACTTGTTCCAATAACGCCCCACCACATAGCGCTCATCGCTGCCTCAATCCAAAGATCACAGCGAGAATGGCAGTAGAAATAATTGGAATTCCGGCAGGAAGTATTGGAGTGAGGGCAAGTGAAAGCAGTGCCGCACTTGCAGCAAGAATGCGATCGGAATTCTTCTTTAACCGTGGCCAGACTAAGCCAAGAAATGCAGCAGGAACTGCGGCATCAAGACCCCAAGCTGCGGGATCTCCCATCGCTTGTGCACCGAGTGCACCAATCAAGGTGAAAATATTCCAGAAAATGTAGACGCCAAATCCAGTGAGCCAAAATCCATGACGCATCGCAGTTTCGCCGCGCTCTTCTTGCGAGAGGGCAACGCCAGTTGATTCATCGATGGTTATCTGTGCTGCAACTACTCGACGCAGACCTCTTACGTGCAAGAGCGGTGCCATTCGAAGGCCGTAGAGTCCATTGCGAATTCCCAGTAGAGATGCAGTTGTAATTCCAGAGATTGCTGAGCCTCCTGCACCAATGACTCCGACTATTGCAAATTGCGAAGCGCCAGAGAATGTCAGTAGTGAGAGAAGACAGGATTGAAAGACCGAGAAACCTGCAGCAACACCTGCGGCGCCAAATGCGATCCCGTAAGCGCCAACCGTCAGAGAGACGCTGAAAGAATCGCGCCATGTGGCGGGGGCAATAGCGGACACGAGCCCATTGTGCCTTAGTATCCAGCAATTGTTATAAGGGAAAAGATAGGGTCGCAACTATGCATGAAATGATTTATCGCAGTGACATGACGGTGGAGTTAGTGAAATCCAGCGCATCCGATGCCGATGTGATTTGGGCTGCGCGCGTATCCACCGCCGGTGAGCAATCACTGGAAGAGGTAGGCGAGGACCCTGCTCGTTCTGCTGGGTTGATTAATTATTTAGCTCGCGAACGCCATGGTTCACCATTTGAACATACTTCAATGACCTTTTTCGTCTCAGCCCCCATCTTTGTCTTTCGCGAATTTATGCGCCATCGCATCGCCTCCTATAACGAAGAGAGTGGTCGCTACCGCGAACTCAAGCCAGTCTTCTATGTTCCAGATCGCAACCGTAAATTAATTCAAGTGGGCAAGACTGGTGCGTACACCTTTGAAGATGGCACAGAAGAGCAATTTACAATTTCGGTAGAAGCTATGAAACAAAGTTACGAAGTGGCTTATCAGAGTTATCAGAAGATGCTCGAGGCTGGTGTTGCCCGCGAAGTTGCCCGCACTGTATTGCCCGTTGGTTTGTACTCTTCTATGTATGTCACGATGAATGCTCGTGCGCTGATGAATTTCTTATCGCTTCGTACTGCACGTGAAGGCTCACATTTTCCAAGCTACCCACAACGTGAGATCGAAATGGTGGCAGAGAAGATGGAAGCCGAATTCGCCAAGTTAATGCCACTTACCTATGGGGCATTTGAGAAATCTGGTCGGATCGCCCCGTAAGGCGGGAAATGCTTTTCGAGCCATGGGCCTTAGGTAGTAGCCTTACCCCATGACTATTGCAGCTCCATTCGGTCGACTTACAACTGCAATGGTGACCCCATTTAAAAAAGATCTCTCAATCGACTGGGATGGCGTTGCCACTCTTGCTCAACATTTAGTGAGCACTGGCCACGATGCAATTGTTCTCAATGGCACCACCGGTGAAGCACCAACCACTAGTGATGATGAGAAAGATCAGATTATTAAAGTTGTAAAAGATGCAACTGGGGGCAAAGTAAAGATCATTGCAGGTGCCGGAAATAATGAGACTTCACATTCGGTAGAACAGGCACGTCGCGCTGCAAAAGCTGGCGCAGATGCGCTCCTTGTCGTTACTCCTTATTACAACAAGCCACCACAAGCGGGAATTGCAGCACACTTCACCGCAATGGCTGATGCCACTGATTTATCGGTAATGATGTATGACATTCCTGGACGTACTGGAATTGCAATCGAGCCAGACACCATTGTTCGCTTAGCTGAGCATCCCCGAATTGCAGCGCTCAAGGATGCCAAGGGTGATCCTGCTTCAACATCATGGGTAATCAAGCGCTCTGGAATTCCGGTTTACTCTGGCGATGACATTCTCAATCTGCCACTGCTATCGGTGGGTGCGGTTGGAGTTGTTTCAGTCTGTGGCCACACAATTGGAAAGAAACTTCGCGAATTAATCGATGCCTGGTTTGCCGGAAATTCTGCGCGTGCACTCGAAATTCATCAAGAAGTTCTTCCGGTCTATACCGGTACTTTCCGTACCCAAGGCGCAATTCTTACTAAAGCTGCGCTCAATCTCTTAGGTCTTCCTGGCGGTTACACCAGATTGCCATTAGTCGATGCCACTCCCGATCAGATCGAGCAATTGCGCAAAGATCTCATCGCCGGTGGTGTCTTAAGTAAATAATGAATCATCCACATCCCGATTTAGGTTTACCTAGCGCTCTTACTAAGGGTGGCTTACGCATCGTCGCACTCGGCGGCTTAGGCGAAATCGGTCGCAACATGACCGTCTTTGAAACCGATGGAAAATTGCTGATTGTCGATGTGGGTGTCTTATTTCCAGAAGAGACCCAACCAGGTATTGATTTAATCCTTCCCGATTTCTCATACATCCGAGAGCGTCTCGATGATGTTGTCGGAATCTTCCTTACTCACGGACATGAAGATCACATCGGTGGCGTTCCGTATCTATTGCGCGAACGTGGCGATATACCGGTCTATGGCTCACCGCTTACTTTGGCGCTGCTGCAAGCAAAGTTAAAAGAATTTAGAATTACGGCAGTAGTGCGTGAAGTAGTTGCTGGCGGCAGTGAAAAGATTGGCCCCTTTGCAACTGAGTTTGTTGCAGTTAATCACTCGATTCCAGATGCACTTGCTGTGGCAATTCATACTGAAGCCGGCACTGTTCTGCACACCGGTGATTTCAAAATGGATCAACTTCCCTTAGATGGTCGCAT
>JBAXNY010000031.1:0-10336 GCA_037133535.1 Actinomycetes bacterium | reverse complement strand
ATTGCACTTCTTGACTTTGCAACGAGCGGTGGTTTCGGTGTTTATGCTCACGTAGCATTTTCATATCACATGATGGCTCACATGACTTTAGGAATGATTGTTCCAATCTTCCTAGTACTCAGCGCACCACTGACTTTGGCACTTCGCACCTTGCCGCAAGGGCGTACTAGTGAAGAGCGCGGAATAAGAGGAATGGCGCTAGCCGCGCTCCACTCCAAGCCCAATCGCTTCCTTACCAATCCAATTGTGGCGCTAGGAATTTTTGACGGTTCGCTATTTCTTCTCTACTTCACGCCACTCTTTGGTTCGCTTATGCAGACGCACTTAGGCCATTTAGCAATGGATGTTCACTTCCTGCTAGCTGGCACACTCTTCTTCTATTTAATCGTCGGTGTAGATCCAAACCCACGTCGTATCCCACATTTAGTCCGAATGATGGTGCTCTTTGCGGCGATGAGTATCCATGCCTTCTTCTCTATTGCACTTCTCTCATCAACAACTTTGATCGATCGTGGTTATTTTGCATCGTTACAACGTCCATGGAGCACCGATCTCTTATCTGATCAACATTTAGCTGGTTCGATCGGTTGGGCAATGGGTGAGATTCCGATTCTCTTGGCACTTGCGGCAACATTTATTCAATGGATGCGTAGTGATTCCCGAGAAGCCAATCGAATTGATCGCAGTACTGCGCGAATGGCGGCCATGGGAGAACCCGATGATTTAGCAAAGTACAACGCGTACTTACAATCGCTGGAAGATAA
Organism: Actinomycetes bacterium; assembly: GCA_037133535.1. Classification (GTDB taxonomy): domain Bacteria; phylum Actinomycetota; class Actinomycetes; order Nanopelagicales; family Nanopelagicaceae; genus WLQV01. Next base: position 9,572 of record JBAXNY010000031.1, on the reverse strand, counting down.
AAAGCGGGATTAACGAAAGCGCACGAGAAGATCTGGTGTAGCTGCAGCGCTCACTTGTTGATCATGGCCTTCACGTGGCAATTTCTCACTGGTCAGTTCTCCGCTATGAACCAAAGCGATCTTCCATCCTGATATCTCGCCAAGTGCGCGATCGTAATAGCCACCGCCTTGTCCCAAGCGATAGCCATCGCCATCTACTCGCAGCGCAGGAGTAATCACGATGTCAATTTCTGAGAGCGATTGCCAAGGATCACCAATTGGTTCAAAGAGATTCTTATTCTTTTTTAAGTTTTCACTTGCGCCATTCCAGGCTACCCAATCCATTGAAGCGCCATTACCACCGAACTTTTTGGCCGAAGTGATGCGAGGCAGTAGGAGCGTTTTTCCGAGTGCCAAAATTTCTTTATTGAGTGCTTGTGTTACTGGTTCGAATTCAATTGAAATGTATGACGCGACAACACGAGCCGCGGTAAATTCCGGAGCGGAAAGAATGTGCAGAAAATCACGTGGCACAAATGCTGCTTTTCGTTCGCGACGGTAGCGCTCTCTGAGTGAAGCTTTTTCTTCGCTTGGATTCACTCAAAATCCCCTCTTTAGACGTGGCAGACAAGTATGGTGTGATTATGACAGAGCAAATGCGAGTGGATGAGTTCCTCGCTGCCGTGCTTGAAATTACCCAGCCACTAGATCCCTTTGATATGCCACTTCTCGATGCGCATGGCGCAATCATTGCAAGTGATGTCAGTGCGGGAGATCGGTTGGTTCTCAAAGCGGGCACTCTGATTCAATCGCGACAGATTGGTTTAGCTGCATCAATTGGATTAAGTCGCCTGCCAACTCGACCACACCCACGAGTAGTCGTTCTTTCGGCAGGTCCGGATCTCGTAGAACCAGGAATGGATCTGGTTGACGAGGAGGAGTACGAAACTAATTCTTGGCTCTTAACAACTGCAGTACGCGAAGTTGGTGCAGTGGCATATCGAGTTCACTCCATTCCAGATGATGAGAGTGAATTGCGCGCGGTGATTGAAGATCAATTAGTACGTGCTGACTTAGTGATAATCAGCGGAGAGCGACATGATGATTCCTTTGCACTCATCAATCGAACGCTGCAGTTACTTGGCGAAATCAGAGATGTGGAATTAGCAATTGCCGATTCTGGACGTCACGGTTTTGGCAAGATTGGCCCAGATCAGACTCCAGTCGTTGTGCTTCCTGGTGATCCAATGGCCGCCTACACCTCTTTTGAATTATTTGTACGTCCGATGATTCGCCAAATGATGGGGGCACTTGAGATTCATCGCCCATCTGTAAAGGCTCGTCTTGAAAAGAATGTGAAGTCTTCATCGCCGCTTCGCTCTTATTTACCGGGAGTGCTCTCTGAAGATTATGCATTGGTCACGGTGCTGCCGCACCATAGCGAAGCAAGCACAATGGCCCAAGCCAATTGCTTAGTTGCAATTCCCGAAGATGCAAAAGATGTTAAGGCGGGCACCCAAGTTTCCTGTGTAATTTTGCAGAGAAACTATTCGCACTTATGAGTTGGCCAGTTCTTATCAAATCTGGTGAATTAACACTTCGCCCATTGCGGTTACGAGATCGCAATCGCTGGTATGAAGTGCGCCGGCGAAATCGTGAATGGCTCTCGCCATGGGAGGCGACGCTGCCGCACGTCCCGCAGGAAGCAAGGGATAAGCGACTTCCGACCTTTGTTGAAATGGTGAGAGCTCATAATCGTGAAGGTCGCGATGGACGGGCATTGAGTTTAATTATCTGGTTTCGCGGAGAACTAGCTGGACAGATTTCAATGGGCGGCATCATTTATGGCGCAATGCGCGGTGCACACATTGGCTACTGGGTGGACGAGAAGTTTGCCAATCTAGGCGTTGTCACTGCGGCAGTCGAAGCACTGAGTGAATATGCCTTTACTGAATTGCAACTTCACCGCCTTGAAATCAACTTACGACCAGAAAATGCTGCATCTCGCCGCGTTGCTGAAAAGGCTGGGTATGTATTGGAAGGGGATCGTCCTCGCTATCTCCATATCGATGGCGATTGGCGAGATCACATCTGCTTCGTTCTTGAGAATCCAACAATTAAGTAACTCTGATCTTCACAAATAACTCGCCTACCTAAATCCCTAACCCCCACCGCTCCTCCCTCTATCTTTATCTATCATGGCTAGCGGGTTGATTTATGTCGCAATTGTAGGAATGTGGGTTGCCTACTTTCTTCCGCGCTGGGTCCATAACCATGATGAGTTCTCCGGAAAATCAGTCGAACGTTACAAGAGCGCACTTCGCGTAGTTGCAAGTTCTAACATCACCGGTGAACCTGGACAAGTTCTCAATACTGCAATTCATACTGATCTCGACTTTGAAGCAAAAGTTGCACAACATTTACTTCGACGTCGAATGATCTTTGCACTCCTCTTTTCACTTCTGTGTACATCACTGATTGGCGTAGCGATGAATCTCATACAAATTCTTTACGTACTCATTCCATTAACTGCGATAGCGATCTACTTGTTTCACATGCATCGTCAGACCGCACAAGAGCGCACTCATCGCCGCCGCTTGTTTGCGTTGCAACGCAGCACTGAAGGTGTTTCACATACCAATCTTTCACGAGTACTCACTCGTCGCCCAGCAGCGGCACAACCACGAGTGCAAGAAGAATGGGTACCGCTAGCAGAGCGCGAACTTACTGGTGTAGTAATTCTGCCAAAAGGATCTGCACGCGAACGCAATGCGTGGCAACCAACTGAAGTTCCAGTACCCACTTATGTCAATGCACCCAAGGCGGTACAGGCGAAACGAGTTATCGATTTAACTGAACCTGGCCGCTGGACGGAAGAGCAAGAACTTCTAGTGGAGCAGGCCCATGCAGCGGCTGCGCCATCGCGCGAAGAGATTTTCGATCAACAACTTGCCGATGAGGCAGTCGATCGTCTCAATAAAAACCGCGCAGCAAATCAGTAATTAAATCCAGCTAGGCAGCCACATTCTGGTGTGCCATGCGGAATAAGGAATGCTCTGGCCGACATAAATCGGGTAGAAGTAGGCAAAATTTAGAGCTATTGCGACCACAACTACTGCAATAAATTCACTGCGCCATTTCCAATTGCTCTCCAGAATAAGTTTGGCGCAATAGACCAGAGCAAAGATAAGAAATGGTTCAAAGACAATTGCGTAGAAGGAGAAGACGGTTCGCTTTTGAAAGAAGAACCAAGGAAAGTATCCGCAGATGAAACCAGAGAGTATGAAGGCTGGAACAACAGCATTTGCTCGCTCACGCCTTGCCTTGATCCAGAATCCAAGAACTACAAATATCGCCATCGTGCCAAACCACCAGAGCAGTGGAGTTCCCACTGCAAGAACTTCTTGGGCACAGCTGTTAGCACCACAATTATTTGGTGCCGCATAGAAAAAGGAGGTTGGACGACCTTGAATCAACCAACTCCAGACATTTGCACTATAGGGATGCGAGGTTGTGAGGCCGGTATGAAAATTAAGAATTTCGAAGTGGTAGTGCCAGAAATTTCGGATCACTTTAGGCACGAAAAAGTAGGTTGATTCTTTATCGTTTGCCCATGAGCGATCCCAACCGCGGTGGGAGATAAACCAACCACTCCATGTTGCGCAGTAGGTAAGAAAAGCGATTGATAAATATTGAAGTTTCCTAATTATAATCGAGAGCGGACCTGCACCCATTTGATATTCACGCCATAAGGTCCACAAGAGAAAAAAGATCAGAAAGTAAATTCCGCTCCACTTTACTGAGCAGGCTAAACCGAAGAATATTGCCGTGACTACGTGGCGATCTAAGAGCCAGGAATAAGCACCAGCTAATACAAAGAAAGTTAAAAATAGATCGAGTAGCGCAGTGCGAGAATGCACTAGCGCCAAGCCATCGCAGAGCGCCAAAATTCCTGCAATCGCGGTAAGTATTGGTGAGTCAAATAGCTTCTGGGCAACTCGCGCAGTTAAATAAATGAGAAAAGCACCAGTGAGTGCGGTTGCAAATCGCCAGCCAAATTCGTGATTACCAAAAATCTTTATCCCGGCTGCGATTAACCATTTACCTAATGGTGGATGAGCAATAAATTCTGGTCCAGCACCAGTGACTTCAACGCCATGCGCCAGAAAATCCCTGGCTCCGTCAACGTAATAGAGCTCATCAAACACCAATCCCTTGGGAGTGCTCAGATTGACTAAGCGAAGAATTAATCCGATACCGGCAAGAATTATTGGAGTCAATCGCTCGTAGCGTAGAAGTAGCGCACGGATTGGGGCGATCGTCATAGCCGAAAGAGTACAAGGTGTAGCTCAAACCTTGGCATGATTGAGCCATGCCACTTCTCATTGCTGCCACACCGCTCGGTAATCCAGCCGATGCGAGTGCTCGTTTGATTGCAGCAATAGCAAGCGCGCAAATAATTGCAGCAGAGGATTCACGCCGCTTTCATCGATTGGCAAGTGACCTTAATGTGAAATTCTCAGCCACCATCATCTCTTTCTTTGAAGGTAACGAAGAGGAGCGCACAGGTGAAGTCTTGTCTCTCTTAAAAGAAGGTAAGGAAGTACTTCTTATTTCAGATGCTGGAATGCCAACGATTAGTGATCCTGGGTTTAAATTAATTAGAGCTGCAATTGGTGAAGGTATTGCACTTACAGTTCTACCTGGCCCAAGTGCTGTAACAACTGCGATTGCACTCTCGGGTTTTCCAACTGATCGCTTTGCTTTTGAAGGATTTGCACCACGAACTTCAGGTGCACGCGAAAAGTTCTATGAAGAACTCCGGTTTGAAAGCCGAACTACAGTCTTTTTTGAAGCGCCACATCGTTTGGTGGATTCCCTTGCTACGGCAGAGAAAGTTTTAGGTAGCGACCGCGAGATTTGCATCTGCCGCGAACTCACAAAACAATATGAAGAGATTGTACGGATGAGCCTTGGCGATGCGGTTAAGTGGTCACAGAGCAAAGAGATGCTGGGTGAAATCACCATTGTTCTTGCTGGGGTTGAGGCAATTGCCCAAGCCAAGAGCGAGGCCGAGATTGTTGCGCGGGTGAAATCGCTCGAAGGCGTTGGCATGGAGCGAAAAGCGGCGATTTCGGCGGTGGCAGATGAGATGGGAATTCCTAAACGCTTAATTTTTGATGCCATGGTTGCGGCGAAATCAACTGAGTCAGATCTCAATTAAGATACTTCAATGAGCGCAGGTAACGAGAAGTCCTTCTATCTCACTACGCCTATTTACTATGTCAACGATGCACCGCACATTGGTCATGCCTACACAACGGTGGCTGGAGATGTCCTTACCCGCTGGCATCGCCAACGCGGTGAGTCAGTCTGGTTTCTTACTGGAACTGATGAGCATGGCCAGAAAGTTATGCGCACCGCAGAGCAGAATAAAACTTCACCGCAAGAGTGGGTCGATCGCCTCGTTGAAGATGCGTGGAAACCAGTCTGGCGCTCTTTAAATATTGCCAACGATGATTTCATTCGTACGACAGAGCCTCGTCACACTGAGCGAGTTCAAAAATTTCTGCAGAACCTGAAAGCTAAAGGCTTCATCTACTCGGGCAAGTACCAAGGTCCTTATTGCGTGGGCTGTGAAGAATTTAAATTACCAGGCGATCTACTTGAGGTAAATGGCGAGAAGCTTTGCCCGATCCATAGCAAGCCCGTTGAATTAGTAGATGAGAACAATTGGTTCTTTAAACTTTCTGCCTTTGTTGAACCACTTCTTGCGCACTACAAAGCAAATCCAGATGCCTGCCAACCCGAGAGCGCACGCAATGAAGTGATCTCATTTCTTGAAGGTGGCGTCTCTGATCTTTCGATTTCTCGCTCAACCTTTGATTGGGGAATTCCAGTTCCATGGGATCTCGAGCAAGTGGTTTATGTCTGGTTCGATGCGCTACTTAATTATGCAACTGCAGTTGGTTTGGGTGATGAACCAAATACGCCAGGTGCTGCGAAATTTGCCCAAACTTGGCCAGCCGATGTTCATTTAGTCGGAAAAGATATTCTCCGCTTCCACGCCGTAATTTGGCCAGCGATGTTAATGGCGGCGCAACTTCCAGTTCCTAAGAAAGTCTTTGCTCACGGTTGGTTACTAGTTGCCGGTGAGAAAATGAGCAAGAGCAAACTCACTGGAATCGCTCCAAGTGATATCACCGATCACTTTGGTGTTGATGCCTTCCGTTATTACTTCCTTCGCGCAATTCCCTTTGGTAGCGATGGCTCATTCTCATGGGAAGACATGGCAGCTCGCTACACGAGTGAATTGGCAAATGATTTCGGCAACTTAGCTTCACGCTCTGCTGCGATGGTGGAGAAATATTGTGATGGAATTTTGCCAGCTGTTGCGCAAGAACCAACACTTGCAGCAGCACTGGCCGCCACAGTCGCCAAGGCAGATACCGCAATGTGCGCCCTTGATTTTCAAGGTGGCATCACAGCGATTATGGATTTCTGTAAGCAGGTAAATGGTTTTGTTACCGAGAAAGAGCCATGGGTTGTCGCGAAAGATCCAGCGCGAAAGGCAGAGCTCGATGCAATTCTTTATAACATCGCCGAAGCAACGCGAGCTCTTGCGGTATTGCTCTATCCGGTCATGCCGGCAACGTGTGAAATTTTATGGCAGAGCTTGGGTGCGGAAGAAAAACTTGGAGCTATTGGAAAACAACGTATTGACCAAGTTGCAACGTGGGGCCAATTACCTGCTGGTGCAAAAATTACAAAGACGCCAGTTCTCTTTCCGCGGCTTGAAGCAGTTGAGTAGTAGCGATGGCCGATCGCCACAATCGAGATATTGATCGACCACTCGCACCCGCACCAGAGGCGCTACCAACTTTCTGTGTAGATGCGCATGCACATTTAGAGATTGTTACAAATACTGCGCCAGATTCGGCAGAAGTTGGCCAAGTGATTGCCGATGCTCGAGCGGTAGGAATTGATCGCATTGTGCAGGTGGGGTATTCAGCAGAGCAGTCGCAGTGGTGTGTAGCAGCGGCTAATCATTGGGATTCAGTAATTCTTGCCGCCGTTGCACTCCATCCCAATGAAGCACCAATTGTCTCCTCTTTTGATACCGATTTTGGAATCATCACAAAACTAGCCAAAGAGCCACGTGTTCGTGCAATTGGTGAAACCGGTCTTGATTATTTCCGAACTCCACCTGAGCTTCGCGAAAAACAACGTGAATCATTCCGAGCACATATTGCGCTAGCTAAAGAGGTAAATAAAGCATTAGTTATTCACGATCGTGATTCACATGATGATGTTCTTTCAGTTTTGCAAGAAGTTGGTGCGCCAGAGAAAGTGGTTTTCCATTGCTTCTCCGGTGATGCTGCAATGGCGAAGATCTGTTCCGATCGAGGCTACATACTCTCTTTCGCTGGCACTCTTACCTTTAAGAATGCGCCAGAGCTTCGGGAGGCGGTAAAGCTAGTACCGGCCGAACAGTTATTGGTGGAAACGGATTCCCCATTTCTTGCACCGATGCCACACCGTGGCCATCTCAATACGCCAGCGCAAATTCCTACCGTTGTTAGAGCGATGGCGGCTGAGCGCAATACCGATCTCTTAGAGATGACGGAAATCCTCAGTAAGAATGGCGAGCGAATTTTTGGATCATTTGCACCAGGAAGTTCGCTGTGACCCTGCTCGGTGCGGCAGAGATTCGCGAAATTGCGGCCGAACTTGATTTACATCCAGCGAAATCGCTGGGGCAGAACTTTGTGATTGATGGCAATACCTGTCGCAAAATTGTCCGCCTAGCCGAAGTGACGAAGAGCGATCATGTGATTGAAATTGGTCCAGGAATTGGCTCACTTACTATCGCCCTGCTTGAGGTTGCACAGAGTCTCACTGCCATTGAAATAGATCAACGATTGGCTGCAAAATTATCAAGCACTGTGGCAACGCATCTACCTGATAGCAAATTAGAGGTAATCAATCGAGATGCACTCTCTCTTAATGCCCTCGATTCATCACCAACGGTATTAGTAGCAAATTTGCCTTACAACATTTCGGTTCCAGTCTTGCTTCACTATCTGGAGCACTTTCCTTCAATTAAATCGGGTGTCGTGATGGTGCAAGCCGAAGTTGCTGATCGCTTGGCTGCGCAGCCCAATACTCGTGAATATGGAATTCCTAGCGTCAAAGCTTCATGGTGGGCTGAGCTGAAATTAGTTGGCTCGGTAAGTAGAAGCGTTTTCTGGCCCGTGCCGAATGTTGATTCCAAATTAGTGCGTTTTGTGCGCCGCGAAGTGCCAGGAGATGAAGCACTTCGGATTGAAACTTTTGCGGCAATCGATAGTGCATTTGCACAACGGCGAAAGATGTTGCGATCTGCGCTGTCGAATTGGGCGGGCAGTTCTGCTGAGGCAGCAGGAATCCTTAGTGATGCTGCAATTGATCCGACCTTACGTGGTGAGGCGCTGACCTTGCGCGATTTTTGCGCGATAGGTAAAGCAAAATTGGCTAAAAACGGTTAGATTCCATACATGTCAGCACCTGCATCGCGAAGTGGTCGAGTACCACAATCGGTTGCAGTGCGGGTTCCAGCCAAGATTAATTTGCAACTCTCAGTGGGCCCAGTTGAGGCCGATGGGTATCACAATCTCGTAACAGTCTTCCAAGCGATCTCACTCTTTGACGATCTCACTGTTGCTTATGGTGATGCTGGTAGTGGCATAAAAATTTCAATTACTGGTGATCAAACACATGGTGTGCCCAGTGATGTGAATAATCTTGCAGCTAAAGCGGCCGCAGCGATCTGTGCCAAATACGAGTTAGCAGATGATTTAGAAATCACGATTAATAAATCGATTCCGGTTGCCGGTGGAATGGCTGGCGGCAGCGCTGATGCGGCAGCCACAATCGTTGCGATGGATTCACTCTTTGCCCTCGACATGAGCCGAGATGAGATGACAGAGATCGCTGCTGATTTAGGTAGCGATGTTCCATTCCTGCTTTCTGGTGGAACTGCAGTCGGCACCGGTCGTGGCGATCAAATTACTCAAGCGCTATCGCGCGGAACGTATCACTGGGTACTAGCCCTTTCTACCGTTGGCCTATCTACACCTGCGGTGTATAAAGAGTGCGATCGCCTGCGTGAAGGTATGGATGTTGTCGAACCTGTTGCAAGTGATGTTCTACTTAAAGCTCTCCTTGCCGGTGATGCGCAAGCGCTCGGAAAAGTTCTCACTAATGATCTACAACCTGCTGCATTCTCACTTCGTCCTGCGCTGCGATTAGTACTCGATGTAGGCAAAGAATATGGCGCACTCGGTTCACTTGTTTCGGGCTCTGGACCGACCGTGGCATTTCTAGTTGGCGATGAAGATCACGCCCTCGATCTGACAGTTGCATTAATGTCGAGCGGAGTTGTCGGGAGCGTGGCTCGTGCATATGGGCCAGTTCATGGTGCAAAAGTGATTGATGTGAAAAATTGATGGCAATTATGTGCGGGAGCGTGCAGTTCGCCTCAGGTATCCAACTCGTGCGAGAATACGGGTTCCGCCATTGTGTAGTGGCTAGCACATGGGCCTTTGAAGCCC
>JBAXNY010000030.1:0-10517 GCA_037133535.1 Actinomycetes bacterium | reverse complement strand
CCTGTAACTGGAAGTGTTACTGAAGTCAATAGCGCATTGGTAAGTAATCCAGAGTTACTTAACTCCGATCCTTATGGCGCAGGTTGGATTGCCAAAATCACACTTACTAGCGCTCCCGATTCACTACTTTCGGCCGCGGAGTACGCCGCCCTTACGGCTTGACCGCTTTCTTGCGCTGGCATAGGGTCACCCTTAAGTAGAAGTTAAGGGGGAGTGATGGGCAAGTCAGAGCCAGTACGTGACCTCACTTCAACAATTCACCTCGGTCCACGAAATACCGTGAAAGATCGCAGTGAACTTCTAGCTCAACTCTCAGATTCTGATCGTTTAGCAATAAGCGAACTTCCCCAAGATCGCGCGCTATTAATTTCACTCTCAGCCTCAGGCCAAGGTCAGCGGTTATTGATCAGCGAGGATGTCACGAGCATTGGTCGCGGTGTAGAGAGCGAAATCTTTCTTAGCGACATCACTGTTTCGCGTCGTCACGCACAGATTGAACGCTCGCGCCGTGGAAATTCTTCGGAATTTCTCCTTCGCGACAGCGGCAGCCTCAACGGAACTTATGTCAATAACGTTTCGCAGCGGGAGAGCAAGTTAAGCAGTGGCGATGAAGTACAGATTGGTAAATTCAGATTTCTATTCATTAGGGGAGACAAGTGAGCGTTCCAGCCCGTGCCTATTTAAGTATCGGTGAAGTTCTTAATAAATTGCGTGGCGATTTTCCCGATGTCACCATTTCTAAGATTCGCTTCCTCGAGGCCGAAGGCCTCATCGATCCACAGCGCACGCCATCTGGTTATCGCAAATTTACCAATTCCGATTTAGAGCGTCTGCGCTACGTATTACTGGCACAGCGTGATCAGTATCTACCTCTCAAAGTTATTAAAGATAACCTCGATGCAATGGATCGCGGGTTAGAGCCAGCCGTAAATGGTGGCGCAGTATCGGTACCTCGTTTAGCCACAGTCGATGGCGAGATCGCAGCCGGCAACTTCGCACCTAGCAATGATCTTCGCCTATCTCGCGAAGAGTTGCTCAAGAGCAGCGAATTGAAAGAGGCGCAATTAGTCGAATTAGAATCCCACGGCTTGATTACCCTCAAGGGTCGCCACTACGACGGCGATGCACTGGCTGTAGCTCGTTGCGTTGTTGAAATGGCAGCCTTTGGAATTGAAGCCCGCCACCTTCGCTCATTCAAATCTGCGGCAGATCGCGAAGTTGGATTAATCGAACAAGTGATCACGCCTTTGGTGCGGCAGAAGAGTCCAGATGCGAAAGCTCGGGCCGAAGAAGTACAACGCGAGATTGCCAGCCTCTCGGTACGTTTACATGCCGCACTCATTCGCGGTGGCTTACAGCGACTCAAGTAATAGCGGCGCAACGATGCTCGCTATGGAAGTTGTTGGTGTTCGCGTTGAAATGCCCTCCAACCAACCGATCTTGTTGCTCAAAGAGATGGAAGGCTCTCGTTTCCTGCCGATTTGGATTGGGGCAGTAGAGGCAACTGCAATTGCATTTGCTCAACAAGGCGTGACGCCGCCTCGACCAATGAGTCACGACCTCATGCGCGAGATTATTGAGAAGCTAGATGCCACTGTTGTCTCGATTGAAATCTCTTCGCTGATCGACGGCGTTTTTTATGCCACGATAAATCTGCGAACCGAATCTGGCGGCAAGATTGCTATCTCGGCCAGGCCCTCCGATGCCATCGCGTTGGCACTTCGCACTCACTCCAACATTCTGGCCAGTGTTGAATTGGTGGAAGAGGTTGGGATCGAGATCCCAGAGAGCAAGGGCGAAGGGGATGAGGAAGTCGAGCGCTTTAGGGCCTTTCTCGACGAGATCAATCCAGAGGATTTCGCAGGATAAGACTAAACCTGTAGTAGAGGGTTTGATCGTGTCGGTTCTTGTAAGCGGGGAATCGCCGTTCTACCCTTAAGTCTTCCCCAGCTAGAGAAGAGTTCCCTATGTCTGAGATTGGCTATCGCGGCGCAACTGCATGTACCGCAGCAGGAATTTCCTATCGCCAATTAGATTATTGGGCACGTACCGGTTTAGTTGAACCAACTGTGCGCGAGGCATCAGGTTCTGGTTCACAACGTCTCTATGGATTCCGCGACATCTTGGTTCTCAAGATCGTAAAGCGCCTCCTTGATGCTGGTGTCTCACTTCAAAACATTCGCACCGCAGTCAACTACCTGCGCGATCGCGGAGTTGCAGAGCTTGAATCAATTACTTTGATGAGTGATGGTGCATCCATTTATGAATGCACAAGCCCTGATGAAATTATTGACTTACTCCAAGGCGGACAAGGTGTATTTGGAATTGCAGTTGGCAAAGTTTGGAGCGAAGTAGAGGGCTCACTCGCTGTCCTTCAAGGCGAGGTTGAGGGTTCAGCAGTTGGTGGCGAAGATAACGATGAATTGGCAGAACGTCGAAAGCGCAAACTCGCCTAACTTCTCTTATCCTGCATCCCTAGGTAGGTGATTACTGGGTATGTGATTACTGGGTATGTAATGGAGGAGCGATGGCAATCGATTACGACGCATTTGAGCGTCGCCACATTGGCCCCTCCCATGCCCACGAAGATTTCATGTTGGCAGCCCTTGGCTATTCATCGCTCGGCGATTTTATTGGCGCAGTGGTACCGGAAAACATTCGGATGCAGGAGCGTTTGGCAGATTTATTGCCGAGTGCAATGACTGAGAGCGAAGTTATTGCGACGCTTCGCGCAATTGCAGATGAGAATGAGGTCGTAACTTCCTTTATCGGTGGGGGTTATTACGGAACGATCACTCCGCCAGTTGTGCTGCGCAACGTTTTGGAGAATCCTGCTTGGTATACCGCGTACACACCGTATCAACCTGAAATTTCCCAAGGTCGTTTGGAAGCACTCTTTGCATTTCAAACTGCAGTCTGTGATTTAACCGCACTCCAAACAGCAAATGCCTCGATGCTAGATGAAGGAAGTGCTGCGGCAGAGGCGATGACGCTAGCTAGACGAGTTTCGACTGTGTCCGATGACGCGCATTTCCTGATTGATCATGCGGTCCACCCGCAAACTCTTGCTGTTATCGAAACGCGCGCCAAACCTTTGAAAATCGCAGTCAAGACATTTGATCCAAGCCAGGGCTTACCTGAAGGTGATGTATTTGGCGTGCTGGTGCAATATCCAAATACTTATGGCGAGGTTCTCGATCACAGTGCACTTGCACAATCTGCGCATGACCGTGGCGCGATTGTTATTGCTGCAACAGATTTGTTGGCACTTACATTGCTTCAAGCACCAGGGGAGTGGGGCGCAGATGTTGCAGTTGGTTCGGCGCAGCGCTTCGGTGTTCCGATGGGATTTGGTGGACCACATGCCGGCTTCATGGCAGTGCGCGAAGGGCTGGAGCGTTCATTACCAGGTCGCTTAGTTGGACAGAGCGTTGATGCAGCGGGCAATCCCGCATTTCGCTTAGCACTGCAAACTCGGGAGCAACACATTCGTCGCGAGAAGGCAACGAGCAATATCTGCACCGCACAAGTTTTACTTGCAGTCATTAGCGCCTTCTATGCGATGTGGCATGGCGGCGATGGCCTGCGATTTATTGCAGAGCGAATCGCTAAGCAGAGCAATGGCCTTCGTAAATCTTTAGGCGATGCTGGTTACAAAGTGTCAGCTGCAACAACTTTCGACACCTTTGTTATCTCTGAGGTTGATGCGAAATCACTTGTAGCGAAGGCCCTAGCTGCCGGAATTAATCTGCGATTGATTGATAGTTCTCGTCTTGGAATCTCGATGGATGAAACTACGAGTGAGAAAGATTTGGCGCAACTTCGTACCATTTTTGAGTGCAAGGAAGTGTCAGGGGAGAGTATCTCCTTTGGAAAACTTTCACGTAAATCGACTTATCTCACACATCCACTCTTTAGCGCTTATCACTCCGAAACTGCAATGCTGCGCTACATCCGAACCCTCAGCGATCGCGATCTTGCACTCGATCGCACGATGATTCCACTCGGTTCTTGCACCATGAAATTAAATGCAACAACGGAGATGGAAGCGGTCACGTGGCCTGAGTTTTCCAATCTCCATCCATTTGCACCAGCTGCGCAGTCGCGTGGGACTAGACGCATTGTTCAGGAGTTATCAGATTGGTTAGTTGCAATCACCGGTTATGACGCTGTTTCGTTGCAACCAAATGCTGGAAGCCAAGGCGAGTTCGCCGGATTACTAGCAATTCGCAACTATCACGATTCTCGCGGCGATAGCGAGCGCGACATTTGTTTGATTCCATCGAGTGCGCATGGCACCAATGCTGCATCTGCAGTAATGGCTGGCATGAAGGTAGTTGTTATTGCCTGCGATGAAAAGGGAAATGTCAGTGTTGATGACATTAAGGCAAAGATTTCAGAACATCAGGGGCGGCTAGCCGCATTGATGGTCACCTATCCATCCACTCATGGCGTCTTCGAAGCTGCTATTGGCGAGATCTGCGGTTTGATCCACGATGCAGGTGGCCAGGTTTATGTCGATGGGGCAAACCTCAACGCACTTGTGGGACTTTCACAACCTGGAAAGTTTGGCGCAGATGTTTCTCACTTAAATCTCCATAAAACTTTCTGCATTCCACATGGTGGCGGGGGACCAGGAGTGGGTCCAGTTATCTCTAAGCAGCATTTGGCGCCTTTTCTACCCAATCACCCGCTAGATGCCACAGCAGGTCCTGCAACAGGCCCTGGTCCAGTTTCGGCTGCACCATTTGGTTCGGCGAGCATTCTGCCAATTTCCTGGAGTTACATTCAGATGATGGGTGGTGCGGGATTAACTCACGCAACTTCAGTTGCGATTCTTTCGGCCAATTACATTGCCCATCAACTCGGTGAGGATTTTCCAGTTCTCTATGTCGGAGAAAAGGGACTCATTGCTCATGAGTGCATTCTCGACATCCGTGAGATCACTAAAACCTCTGGTGTAACAGTTGATGACATTGCAAAGCGCCTAATGGATTACGGCTTCCATGCCCCAACTATGAGTTTTCCAGTTCCGGGCACGCTAATGATCGAACCCACTGAGTCGGAAGATCTCACAGAGATCGAACGATTCATTTCTGCGATGAAATCGATCAAGTCCGAGATCAACGAGATCATTTCCGGTGCGATTTCTCATGAGGATTCAGCGCTAGCTCACGCACCTCATACCTGCGATGCGTTGTTGGCGGAGGAGTGGGATCGCCGCTATAGCCGCCAGAGCGCTGCCAACCCGGCTGGCATTGATCAGAGCGCTCTGATTGGCCGTCGCGGCAAGTATTGGCCCACAGTGGCACGTATTGATGGGGCCTACGGGGATCGCAATCTGATCTGCTCGTGTCCGCCAGTAGAGAGCTTCGCGTAGGGTTTTCACGCTTGTTCTACTTTACATAATGTAACTTATCGGCGAATAGATAGCCTACGGCGAAGGCCCCAGAGTGTGGTTTTCCAGAGCGCTTCGACGACTATCGCCTGGCTCATCTTCGATCTTCCCGCCTCGCGTTCGACAAAGGTAATCGGAACTTCGGTGATGATCGCACCAGAATCTGCAGCGGCCATCACCATTTCAATTTGGAAACAATAACCTTCAGAGGTAATTGAATTAATGTCGATTCTCTCCAGAAGCTGGCGAGAGTAAATCTTGAAGCCACCGGTGATGTCGCTAATTCGCAGATTAAGAACCCTGGTGGCGTAAGCCGTTCCGGTGCGAGAGATCATTTCGCGATACTTAGGCCAATTAACTATCGCGCCACCTGGCATCCAGCGGGATCCAAGTACTAAATCTGTTCCATCTACCTCATTGGCCATCAGAGAGAAATCACTTGCCCGATGTGAGCCATCGCCATCCATCGATACAAAGTGGGTGAACTCGCTGCGTTGGAGTCCCCAGGCAAATCCGGCTCGATAGGAAGCACCGAGACCGCTCTTTTCCTTGCGTCGCAAAACTGTAACAAAGCTCAGCGAGAGAGAATCAACATAATCTGCTGTGCCATCAGGTGAACCATCATCGACAACAAGTACGCAAATGTCATTTTTGCTACTCTCCGCCTTCAGCGCGTTAAGAACCTTGGCGATACTTTCGCGTTCGTTATAAGTAGGAATAACGATAAGAAATTTAGCCATTACTCCCCCTTACCAACGAAGCGCTGATATTAGTCGATCCACACTTGCGCCAAGCCCGTATTGCTCTTGCAACTTATAGATTTCACTCAGCGATGCAGGTTTCTTTGGCAAAGAGAGATCGACATTTGGAATCGGTGCATCTATTGCGCAATTCACCAATTTTGGTGCAATCGCCAAATAATCCTTACCTAAAATAATTTTCTTTCGCAGTGCAGCTGGAAAGATTTCGAATTCGCTTTCGGCAAGTGAGATCGCATGATTAACATCAGTTGCATGGTTGGCAATTAGCGCTGCACCCTTTTCGCCGATGCCTTTGACGCCGGGTAATCCATCGGAGGGATCACCACGGAACATGGCGAAGAGTGCATACCGATCTCCTGGTATTTCATAACGTTTTGCAATCCATTTAATGTCAACTAAATCATGTTGTGATACACCTTTTGCAAGGTAAACAATCTTTACATCGCGTTTGTCATCGGCAATTTGAAATAAATCGCGATCACCTGTGACAACTCGAATTGGACCCTTCTCCCGGTGTGCGTAAGTTGCCATGACATCATCGGCTTCATAGTCATCTGCACCAACAGTTGCGATACCAAAGAGATCGAGCAGCTCGAGAAGGACTGGGATCTGAGGCTCTAGGAGATCTGGCTCCTCCTCCCCCTCGCCCGTTTCATCTAAGCGATTGGCTTTGTAATCAGGGAAGAGTTCAACGCGCCAACTTGGTCGCCAATCTCCTTCGATGCATGCAACCAAGCGATTGGGTTCGTATTGTGTAATCAACCGTGCGGTTGCATCGAGAAAGCCTCGAATCGCATTGACCTGCATACCATCGGGTGCCTTCATGGTGTCCGGCATGCCAAAGAAAGCGCGATACCAAAGTGATGCGCTATCGAGAAGCATCAGCGTCATAAATCCCCCAAGAAGTAGCTCACTACGCCACGATCAATACTGCGTATTCCATCACGACATTTACGAGCCAAGGTAGGACTTGCCGTAGCGATTTGATTGAGCAGATCGATCAATTGCTTCACATTTCGCACAAAATCTCCCACTGAGAGATCGCTGCCTTTGAGAACCGAGGATAGCGAATGACCATTAGCCCAGCGAAATGCAATCCAAACGAAACCAAGATCTGGCTCTCGTTGCGATTTCAACTTAAAGCGATCTTCAATACCGATTAACTCAGACCAAATCTTGACCAACTCTGAAAGCGTATCGGGAATGTTCCCACCGGGAATTTTCGGAGCGAGATTCTCTTCTCCCCGGCCTTCGTAGATCAATGCAGATACAACACTGAGTAACTCAGGTGCCGAAACTTCGTTAAAGAGACCGCGTCGAATAGATTCGGATAAGAGCAGATCTGATTCGCAGTAAATCTTGGCCAGTATCTCGCCCTGTGCCAAAGTGCGATCTTCCTTGATGTACTCCAACTCGGTCAGCACATCACAGACTCGATCAAAGGTACGCGCAATCACATTGGTTCGATTATTGACGCGATCAATTAAACCTTGGCTCTCTTTATGCAATCGCTCAGATCGCTCCGCAATGCGGGAGTGACCTTCACGATCTGGACATGAGTGGCAAGGATGGGCCTTCATACGCTTTCGAAGATCGATTAACTCACTCTCTAAATGTCCGCGTTGTTTAGCATCGAAACCTTTACGCGCACTGCGTTTTGAGAGAATCTCCTCCGTTGCTTTAATTTCTCGACGCAGAAAGGCATATTCTGCGAAATCACCCAAGTGACAGGTGATTGCCTTTGCAAATTCACCAATCGCAGCGGTATTGCGTTCGATCTGTCGATTTAAACCAACCACCGCATTGTCGGCTTGGAATTGCGCAAAGGAGGAATCAAGGGAGGTGCGTGCCCGCTCTCGCCCAAATTGATTAATCAAATTTATAGACATGTTGTATGTCGGAGAAAATGATGAGCGAAGTGGATAGGTACGAGTCGACGCCAAACCGGCAACTGTTGCCGAATCAATTGTTGGCGACCATTGCACCAATGCATTGCCTTCGATGTCGATACCACGGCGACCCGCTCTTCCCGTTAATTGCGTGTACTCCCCTGGCGAGACTGGAACGTGGGCTTCACCATTCCACTTCATTAACTTCTCTAAGACAACGGTGCGCGCTGGCATGTTAATTCCCAGAGCAAGAGTCTCGGTTGCAAACACTGCCTTGATCAATCCGCGTTGAAAGAGATCTTCAACCGTGTTCTTAAAACTTGGCAGCAGGCCAGCATGGTGAGCTGCAATTCCGCGTTCTAATCCCGCTAACCACTCGCCATAACCAAGAACCTCTAAATCTTCCTCTGCTAAGGATTGGGTATAGCGAAGCGCGGTCTCGCGAATCTCTTCACGTTCGTGAACTGTGGTGAGTTTCAGTCCGGCGGCCAAGCATTGCTTAACTGCCGAATCACATCCAACACGGGAAAAGATAAAGGTAATTGCGGGAAGTAAATCCTCGCGCTCTAGCCGTTCGATAACCTCTGGACGTGAGAGTCTTATGTCATCTCTCTCCCAATTTTCGCGGCGATGGTGAGATTGATTTGATCGGCGAAGCAACTCCCTTTCTAGTCGCAAGATTTCGGGCGTTACTTTTCCCTCATCGGTAAAGAGATCAATCAGGCGATTACCAATGAGCAGATGCTGGTAGAGCGGTACTGGTCGTGACTCACTAACAATGACTTCAGTGTCACCGCGTACCTCATTGAGCCATTCACCAAACTCTTCGGCATTAGAGACTGTGGCCGAAAGTGAGATGACCTGAACGCTCTCCATGAGGTGAATGAGAACTTCTTCCCAGACTGCGCCTCGAAATTTATCGGCTAGATAGTGAACTTCATCCATCACCACAAATGCGAGATTTGCCAGTGCCGGCGAATGCGCGTAGAGCATGTTCCGTAAAACTTCCGTTGTCATGACGATGATGTCTGCATCGGAGTTGATGTTGGTATCACCAGTGAGCAGGCCAACCCGATCAACACCGAAGCGATCAGTAAATTCGGCGAATTTCTGATTAGATAGCGCCTTGATTGGCGTGGTGTAAAAACATTTGCGGCCACTTTCTAGTGCAACAAATGCGGCAAATTCACCAATGACGGTCTTACCAGCGCCAGTTGGTGCAGCGACCAAGACGCCTTTACCAGCTTCAATCGCTTGGCAACCTTGGGTTTGGAATGGATCGAAGTCGAAGGCAAAGCCATCTGCGAATTTCTGAGTGAGTGGAAACTTCCCCCGCGATTTAGCTGCCGCGAATTTCTCTGCCGGAGATGTCATGGTCGCCACGTTAGCAGCGCATGTGGAATTGTCTCAGCTGAAATTGGGAGTGCACCAATTCGTTCGCCATCTGCATATGCCACAGCGTTGGCACTGATCGAGACCTTCTTCGCACGATGTATCGAAACTTGCGGATGAGTGACGTGACGGCCAGTGAAGACCTTAGGAAATACTTTGAGAAACTCGATGCGAGATACCGGTTCGAGAATCATCACATCGAAATGTCCATCATTGAAATCTGCATCTGGGCAGACCAGCATCCCACCGCCGTAGGAGTTGCCATTACCTATTGCAATGAGCATCGCCTTGGTTTCCAGAACTTTGCCATCGAGTGTAATTGAGTAATTTCTTGGTTCAAACTTGGGCAGTTCCATCGCAATCGCAGCGTTGTACTTCATCGGCCCCTTAGGCCACTTCATAGTATTGGCGCGTTCATTAACAACGGAATCAAAACCGGTCGAGAGAATTGCCCCGAACCATTCGCCATCGACTAGCCCCAAATCAATACTTTCTGGCTTAGTTTTTAACACAGTTGAAAGTTGTGTTTCAAAATCGCTGCGATCCCAACCGATAGATCGTGCGAAATCATTTCCAGTTCCGGCAGCGATAACAGTGAGCGGAATTTTCTCCGCTGCAGCTACCTGTAGCGCTAGGTGGGCCAGACCATCTCCCCCAACCGCGATAATGCCTTCGAGCTTTGGATTTTTAACAACGAAGTGCTTCAGATGTTCTAGAGTCGCCGCTGCGCTAACACCAGAAATTGTCTGGCTAACAATTTTTTTGCTAGCAAGAAAGCCAATTACTTTTGCAGCAACACGGGCGCCATTTCCACGACCAGAAGTTGGGTTGACAACAACTGCCCACATTGGCCTTACCTAGCCCGACGTTTATCCACTAAGAGCGCGATGCCACCAGCCCCGAAGTAGAGAACAATTAGAGGAACTGCCAGCAGTGACATAGTGAGCGGATCTCCAGTAGGGGTGAATGCTGCCGTAAAGAGCGCAATTGCAAAAACCCAAATTCGCCATGGCCCCAGAATCCCTTTGCCGGTGAGAAAGCCGATCAAATTTAGACTAACGAGGAAAACTGGAAGTT
>JBAXNY010000029.1:0-11001 GCA_037133535.1 Actinomycetes bacterium | reverse complement strand
CACGATCTGCCAGGCGTTGTTTTCTCCGCTTTCTGTCGAGGACCAGTAGTAACCACAATCTAAGTTATCGAACCCCTTCTTTTGCTTGAAAATTTCAGATAACTCACCAATAGATGGCAAGAACCAATCGCTCTTACCTCCGCCCCTAAACGATTGTGCAGGTGTTGCAGCACTCGAACCACATTCATTCAATATCTTTTCGGTATTGCTTCGACCGCTACCAATCACTTTCCCAGTCGCACCTACAAGAATTCTCCACTGCTCGCACCAATGACCTTTAATTTCAATATCTTTAGTAGAGGCTTCTAAGTACCTACCCCAAGATTGCTGGCTGCCCGCATCATAAAAAACAACTCCTCCGCCAGGACCGGTACTACCTATTAAGGATGCATTCTTCTTTTTTAATGGATCAGCTACGCCGTTATCCCAATAAAGTTTCTTTCCAAGTTTCAGACACGTGTATGTGAGCCCTTTAGTTTTTGACTTTGCACCAGCTTGATCACATGGTTCGCCAGCTACAGCACCACTAGCCTGAACTTCCTTTTTTGTAGCCTTCGGTTCAGGCACTTTTTTCTTTTCATAATTGCTATTCACGTAATCCCACTCATTCAAGATGCGGCAATCTTCGTAGATGATTAAATCCGCAGTACTGTTTCCCTTTTTGCAAAGAGGAATAGTTGCACCGTCTGGGGCAAAGTCTCCAGAATCAGTTGATTTGCCGACACTGAGTCTTTTCAAATTCTGCATTTTTAACGATTGAACGTTGAAACCGGCACGCCATCCATCCCCAGCTAAGTCCCGCCAAGATTGCCCTGGGTTTAAGTCGAAGAAATGCTCAGTTTCTAATGTCCAGCTTGAAAGGCCTCTATCGAAGGAAACGCTTCCATCTAGAACAGCATAGTGAAACTTCCCATCCCCATCTGTAATCATTGCGGTCGGATTATCTAAATATCTGCTACCCGAATTATTGAAGGCATTGATTTTTGCATAGCATTTTCCTTCGTTCGTAAAACACCAAACATTGTGTGGCCCGATCGCATACTGCAGAATATTCTCAAAATCATTTTCATTTGAAAGTGAAAAAAACATCGTACTATCGGCAAAATTTGCCGCAATGGCATCTTCGCACTTGGTCGTATTGGAAGCTTCTCTACAATCTTTGAGCCATTGAGACTCTTCAATGCTTGGCTTTTCCGCAACAGTAGTTTTTGAACCCGAAGAACAAGATGTAAGTCCCAAGGTAAGACAAATGACCGCTATTAAGGCAATACCTTTTCTTGCCAGATCATCGCTAATGTTCATGTACATAATTATTGTGCTTTTATAAGCACAATTCATGTATTTACCAGTCAGCAAAGGCACCTTTCACGGTTTCTCAGATGGATTCCGAGCCGGTTGGCCAAAGTTTGGACTGATTAGAGCAGGTTCTGACTACTTCACATGCGATGGGACAAAGGGCAATTTAACAATCTCGGCTGCGCACTCTCGCCCACGTACGTCGATCATGACGAGATCGCCGATCTTTGCACTCTGATCAACTAATGCCAGAGCTATTCCCACTTTGAGTGTGGGTGAGAATGTTCCGCTAGTAACAGTTCCGATAACTGCACCGTCTTTTAGTACATTCATTTCAGCACGGGGAATGCCGCGCTCCTGGATCTTCAAGCCTCGGAGTCTGCGGTAAGTGGCCTTTGCTTTTTCACTCTCTAGAGAACTCTTTCCAGTAAAGGCCTTCTTCTCGAATGAAACGGCCCAAGTCGCACTTGCTTGGACTGGTGAGATTTCAAGTGAGAGTTCGTGGCCATGTAGTGGATAGCCCATCTCAGTGCGCAATGTGTCACGAGCGCCAAGTCCACAAATTGCACCACCTACTGCAGTAATTTCAGTGGCGAGGCGATCCCAGATAGCGCCTGCAATTGCAACGGGAACTACTAATTCGTAGCCGGCTTCGCCTGTGTAACCAGTGCGGCAGAGAATGAGTGAATTTGATTCAAAGTTAAGATCGGCAAAACTCATGTATTCGAGTTCAGCAAAGAGGCCTAGCTTTTCTAACACTTTTGCAGCAAGTGGACCCTGTACTGCGAGAACTGCATAATCTTCATGGAGATTAGTAATTGCAACACCACTTGGCGCCTTGGCTAAGAGAGCTGCAAGGACTGCAGAATTATTTGACGCATTAGGTATGAGAAAGAAGTCTGTTGCACTTTTGCGGTAAACGATCAGGTCATCGATCACGCCACCATTGTCATTGCAGAGGAGTGTGTATTGGGCTTGGCTGTCACTGATGCGCGAGAGATCGTTAGTGAAAATATCATTGAGAAATTGATCTGCGCCGCTTCCGATAACTGAGCCTTTCCCGAGGTGGGAGACATCGAAGAGCCCGACCTTTTCGCGAACTGCAGCATGTTCAACAAGTACACCGCTACCCGGATATTCAATCGGCATTAGCCAGCCACCGAAGTCGGCCATCTTGGCGCCGAGGCCTTCGTGGCGCGCATGCAATGGCGAATGTTTCATACGGAGCAACCTATCGCTAGGCTTACTATTCCTGGCGCAAGCGAGCCAGAATTTTTGCAATCGAAGGAGTTCGAGTGGCTAAGTTGGAGATCACATCTGGTGTTATCGATGATGAAATTCTTGTTGTCGGATTAGCAACGAAGAAGAAATCCCTTGTCATCGAATCAGGTTCGGTCACTATCGATAGCGCTGCCCTACTTGGCGCACTCGCAGATTTAGGTGCCACTGGCGCTGCTGATGAAATTATTAAAGTGCCGGGTACTTCAACTCGCCTGATTGTTTTCACAGGTCTTGGCGCAGTAAGTAAGAAGTACTCCCACGAAGTTCTGCGTCGCGCCGCAGGTGCCGCGGCCCGCTCCCTTGCTGGAAATAAGAGCGCGACATTTGCACTGCCAGCAAGTAACAAGGCAGGCGTTGCCGCGGTTGCTGAAGGTAGTGCGCTCGGTGCTTACTCCTTTACTGAATTTCGCGGATCAACCAAGGCCGACCAGAAGTTGCCGCTGCAGAACATTGCGATTCATAGCAGCGAAGTGAGTAAGAAAGAGGGCGGGGCAATTGTTACGCGCGCGATGATTCTGGCTAAGTACACGCACTTAGTGCGCGATCTCATTAATACCCCTCCTAGCCATTTAACTCCTGCATCATTTTGTGATGCTTTGAAGAAAGCTGTTACTAGCGCCGGTGGCACGGGTGCGCATCTGAAAGTTTCGATTCTCGATGAGAAGCAACTCAAAGCAAATGGCTACGGCGGAATTGTTGGCGTAGGACAAGGCTCGGCTAATCCGCCACGTTTGTTGCACATCTCTTACAAACCAACCAAGAGCAAGAAGCACTTTGCTTATGTTGGTAAGGGAATTACCTTCGATACTGGCGGCCTTGCACTCAAGCCTGCTGCAGGTATGGAAGCGATGAAATCAGATATGAGCGGTGCGGCTGCAGTCTGTGGCGCGATCCTTGCTATTGCTGAATTGAAGTTGCCGATCGCAATTGATGCATGGGCACCACTTGCGGAAAACATGGTCAGCGATACTGCAA
Source organism: Actinomycetes bacterium (assembly GCA_037133535.1). Taxonomy (GTDB): domain Bacteria; phylum Actinomycetota; class Actinomycetes; order Nanopelagicales; family Nanopelagicaceae; genus WLQV01. The sequence continues at coordinate 7,449 of JBAXNY010000029.1, read as the reverse complement.
CTCGGCCAAGTGACATCATCAGTATTTATGGTGGCAAAACAGTTGAAGTTCTCAATCCTGATGCCGAAGGTCGCCTAGTTCTGGCCGATGCACTCCAACGTGCACAAGAGGTAGGAAAGAAAACTCTCGATGGCATCGTGGATGTTGCAACGCTGACTGGAGCACAAGTTGTTGCACTCGGAACTCGCACTAGTGCGGTTATGACTAACAACGAAGATTTCCGAAGTGAATTACTCGCAGCGACCGAACTCAGTGGCGAAGCATTCTGGCCAATGCCATTGCCGGAAGAGTTACGTGCATCACTTGATTCGCCAGTGGCGGACATTGCAAATATCGGCGATCGAATGGGCGGAATGTTAGTGGCCGGACTTTTCTTAAAAGAGTTCATCGATAACGATCTGCCATGGTTGCACTTAGATATTGCAGGTCCTGCTTATAACGAGAGCCAACCACATGGCTATACCCCAGTAGGTGGCACTGGCATCGCGCTGCGCTCCTTGGTGGTTTTGGCAGAAGAGAGTTGCCGCTAGTTGGCGGTTCGCTTCAATCCGCGATGAGTGGCAAGATAAGCAATAGGCAATCCGCGCGAAAGGGTAATTGTGGCGCAATTTGATTTAGTAGTTCTCGGTGGCGGAAGCGGCGGATATGCAGCTTCATTACGAGCCGCACAATTGGGTTTATCAGTGGCTCTCATTGAAGGCGAAAAACTCGGCGGAACCTGTCTTCACAAAGGTTGTATCCCAACCAAGGCCCTGCTCCACTCTGGCGAAATCGCTGACAATACGCGCGATGCCAGCCACTTCGGAATTAATGCACAATTAATCGGTATCGACATGGTTGCAGTCAATGCCTATAAAGATGGCGTCATCGCCAAGCTCTACAAAGGTTTGCAAGGTCTTGTGAAATCACGCAACATCACTTTCGTTGAAGGATTTGGAAAGCTAGTTGGCCCCAATGTAGTTGAAGTAAATGGCCAACGCTATGAAGGCAAGAACATCATTCTCGCTACCGGTTCTTATCCCCGCACTCTGCCTGGACTTGAAATCGATGGCAAGACAATCATCACCAGCGAAGAAGCGCTCAACATGACAACAATTCCGGCGCGAGTAATCGTGCTTGGTGGCGGAGTCATTGGTTGCGAGTTTGCATCGGTCTGGAAATCATTCGGCGCCGATGTCACCATCATCGAAGGTCTGCCTCGTCTAATTGCAGCCGAAGATGAGAGCTCAAGCAAGCAGCTAGAGCGTGCCTTCCGCAAGCGCGGTATCAACTTCGAAGTGGGAACAAAACTCCAGAGCGTGGCCAAAGATGCATCAGGTGTCACAGTCACACTTGAGAATGGCAAGACATTCAGCGCTGACCTGCTTCTTGTTGCAGTCGGTCGTGGACCAGTCTCGGCCAACTTGGGTTATGAAGCACAAGGTATTGCGATGGAGCGCGGTTATGTTCTCGTCGACAACAAGTGCCGCACCAATGTTCCTGGCATTTGGGCCGTTGGCGATCTGATTCCAACCCTGCAACTTGCTCACGTTGGCTTTGCTGAGGGAATTCTCGTTGCTGAAGAGATTGCTGGACTTAATCCTCGTCCTATTAATTACGATGGCGTGCCACGTGTTACATACTCCGAGCCAGAAGTTGCCTCAGTTGGTTTAACAACTGCACAGGCAAAAGAGCGCGGACATGATGTTGTTGAACTTACTTATGACTTAGCTGGCAATGGCAAGGCAAATATCTTGCGCACTAGTGGTTCAGTGAAATTAGTAGCAGCGAAGAATGGCCCAGTTCTTGGCATCCACTTGGTCGGATCGCGCGTTGGCGAACTTCTCGCTGAAGCGCAATTGATCTTCAATTGGGAGGCGAGCGCCGATGATGTCGCTCCTCTACTCCACGCTCACCCCACCATGTCAGAGGCGATGGGCGAAGCTCACATGGCTCTGGCTGGTAAACCGCTCCACGCTCATGGCTAAACTGCACCTTGCATAGATGTTCGATCGATTGATGTCCGAAGGAGAGATGAGATGACTTACTCAGTACAGATGCCCGCCCTTGGTGAGAGCGTCACTGAAGGAACTGTCACTCGCTGGCTCAAGAATGAGGGCGACAGCATCAAAGTCGACGAACCATTACTAGAAGTTTCTACCGACAAAGTTGATACTGAGATTCCATCCCCGGTTGCTGGAATTTTGCAGAAGATTGTTGTTGCCGTTGATCAGACTGTTGCCGTTGGCGCCGAACTTGCTGTGATTGCAACCGATGGCGCAGCTGCTGCTCCCGTTGCCGCAGCTCCAGTTGTTACTGCTGCTCCTGTTGTTGCCGCTCCACCTCCACCACCACCTGTTGCACCTGTCGTTGCCGCACCTGTTGTTGCCACTCCACCTGCTGCCGCAGCTCCTGTTTCAGCGGGAGCCGGAACTGTCATCACGATGCCAGCACTGGGTGAATCTGTCTCGGAAGGAACTGTCACTCGCTGGCTCAAGAGCGTTGGCGAGAGCGTTGCAGTTGATGAGGCGCTCCTTGAAGTCTCTACCGACAAAGTTGATACCGAAATTCCATCCCCAGTTGCTGGTGTACTCACCGCAATCGATGTGCCAGTCGACACCACTGTCGCTGTTGGCGCTCGCTTAGGAATGATCTCTTCTTCATCTGCTGCCCCAGTTGCAGCCGCACCTGTTGTCGCACCAGCACCAGTAGTTGCAGCACCTGCCGCTGTTATTGCAGCACCAGTTGTAATTGCACCTGTTGCTGCGGCACCCGTTGTCGCAGCACCCGTAGTTGCTGCACCTGTCGCAGCAGTTGCTGTTGCGGCTGCTCCAGTAACTCAACCATCTGATGCTTATGTCACTCCTATTGTGCGCAAGCTCGCATCCGAACTCGGCGTGAATCTGGCATCCGTTCGTGGCAGCGGTGTTGGCGGAAGAATTCGCAAGGAAGATGTTCAAGCAGCGGCCAAGCCAGTTGCAGTGGCAAGTGCACCAGTTGCAGCTACAACATCTGCCCCACGTCCTGCTGCAGTTGCTGCCTCACCACTTCGTGGCACCACAGTTCAAATGTCTCGTCTGCGCAAAGTTATCGCCGCTCGCATGGTGGAGTCGCTACAAGTCAGCGCCCAACTCACCACTGTGATCGAAGTAGATGTTACAAAGATTTCTCGACTACGCAATCGCGCTAAGGCCACCTTTGAAGGTCGCGAAGGTGTGAAGTTAACATTCCTTCCCTTCTTTGCAGTTGCAGTCTGCGAAGCGCTTAAGCAGCATCCAGTTCTCAATTCATCAGTTGATGGCGATCAAATTACTTATCACTCAGCAGAGCACCTAGGTATTGCAGTAGATACCGAGCGCGGCTTGCTGGTTCCAGTAATCCATAACGCAGGTGACCTCAACATGGGTGGCGTTGCTCGCAAAATTGCAGATCTTGCTGCGCGCACTCGCGACAATAAAGTCACACCAGATGAGTTAGGTGGTGGCACATTTACTCTTACTAACACCGGAAGTCGCGGCGCACTCTTTGATACGCCAATCATCAATCAACCACAGGTGGCAATTCTTGGCCTTGGCGCAGTTGTGAAGCGTCCGATGGTTGTTAAGGGCGAAGATGGTGGCGAGACAATTGCGATTCGCGACATGGTTTATCTTGGACTTTCCTACGATCATCGCGTTGTTGATGGCGCAGATGCCGCTCGCTTCCTTGTGACTTTGAAAGAGCGCTTAGAAGCTGGAAATTTCGAAGCCGATCTAGGTCTCTAACATGGCCGTTCCACAACGCATTGCAGTTACCGGTTCAACCGGATTAATTGGCAGCGCACTTGTCGGCCATCTCAAAGCAGAGGGCCACACTGTGCAGCGTTTGGTGCGTCGTCCAGCACTTACTCCCGAAGAAGTCACGTGGGATCCAAAGAAGGGCACCGTCGATTTAGCAGCACTTGAAGGCGTCGATGCAATTATTCACTTAGCTGGTGCAAATGTTGGCGATAAGCGTTGGAGTAAGAAATACCGCGCTGAGATTCTCAATTCACGGCTACTTGGTACAACCACTATTGCAAGTGCAGTTAACACACTCAAGCCATCGCTCTTTATCTGTGCATCTGCCATGGGGTATTACGGCGAGACTGGTAATCGCGCAGTTATTGAGAGTGATCGTCCTGGCAATGATTTTCTTGCCACAGTGTGTAAAGAGTGGGAAGGCGCCGCTGATTTAGTAAGAGATGTTCGCACCGTTAAATTGCGCACCGGACTTGTTTTAGATCCTGCAGATGGCGCACTCGGCAAGATGTTGCCACTCTTTCGCTTTGGTCTGGGAGGAAAATTAGGTTCAGGTAAGCAATGGTGGTCTTGGATCACACTTCACGATGTCATCCGTGCAATTACATTTGCAATTGAGAACGACATCTCCGGCCCAATAAATCTCACCTCTCCAAATCCTGCAACTAATCAGGAGTTCACTGCCGCACTTGCTCGCGCGCTACGTCGCCCCGCGCTGCTGCCAGTGCCAGGATTTGCACTCAAAATTGCACTCGGTGGCTTCTCTGCTGAAATTTTAGGATCGAAGAAAGTTCTACCTCAAGCACTTACTGATGCTGGTTTTACTTTTGATTACCCACACTTGGCTCCGGCTATCGCCGAGCTAGTCGACTAATTTCCTTCGCAACATCACTGCCAGTCTGCATCGCACTCTGTTGCGATGGATATCCACGATGATCGCCGATTACATAAAGTCCAGATCCCAGTGCTAGCGCAGATTTAATCGGCTGACCTGGCGCATGAAGTGGCAGTGAATCTTCAATCCGAAAGCGCTTTACCAGCTCCCAATCCGTTGTCGATGTCTTCCAGATCTGTCGTAATTGCGCTTTCACATCTACCTCATTGAGATCATCGAGCACAGTTGTCACAATAAGATGACGTCCCTTAGGTGCGTATCCAGAAATTGCATCAGAGATCACTAGTGAATTGAGAACTCCCCCACGTGCGTTGATGTGGAGCAGCCCGCCATTTCGAATCGGCTCGTCACTTGTGTGATACCAGGTAGTGGATTTGAGCATCGATGGCGCTGGCAGTGATGGAATAAGTTTCTGCGCAGATCTTGGATCGGTTGCGATGATTACATGATCGGCCGAGTAGGTAGCACCTTCTGTAATTACCTCCCGATTGTGAATGGAAATTACTCGCTCGTTGTAGTGAATGTTTCTAAGAGGTCTGGCTAACGCAGCAGAGAAAGTGCCAACACCTTTGCGCGGAACGCCAGGGCGACCCAATGCAAAGGAGCGTTGAATCTTCTGCGCAACATCGAGTGCCAGGCTCCCAGGATCCGCCAAGAAGACGCCACCAAGAAATGGTTTCAGTGCGCTTTGGTAGAGCTTGGGAAACTTCACTGTTGCAGCGCCAAAACTCTTGGCATTTGAGGCAGAACCTGTGATGAATCGAAAGTAATTGAACTTCTCCCAAGGCGATCCCAATTGCGAGGATGCAAAGTTCCACGCCTTGGCTGGTGTGAGTTCCAGAGTTCTTCCACTATCTACCAAGAAGAATCCAGGGGCAAAGGAGATGAAGTCAATCTCTTTTAATACGCCAGATTTCTTAACCTGCGGATAACCAGGGTTGATTACTTGAAAGCCGTGATCGATCTGAAAACCATCGATGAGATCGGTCTTTACGCGACCACCTGGTCGATCACTTGCTTCAAGTACAAGTACTGAAAGCGCTTGAGTTTCTAGTTCACGTGCGGCAACTAAACCCGATAGCCCTGCCCCAATGACGATGACATCAAAGTGAGACATTGCTGCGAAAACTTATTTGTTCTGCAACTTGGAAGGCCACCAGATCTTTGGTCCAATTTCATGAACCAGAGCAGGTACCAAGATCGAGCGAACAATAATGGTGTCGAGAAGTACGCCGAAGGCCACTGCGAATCCAATTTCAGCAAGTGGTACTAGCGGCAACAGACCAAGGACTGCGAATGTTGCAGCAAGAACAATTCCGGCTGAAGTAATAACAGCACCTGTGACGGTAAGGCCCTTAATGACACCGGCACGTGTGCCGATCTTCTGGCTCTCTTCGCGGACGCGAGTCATCAAGAAGATGTTGTAATCAATTCCCAGCGCCACCAAGAAGATGAATGCGAAGAGTGGGAATGAGTTGTCACCACCTGCGAATTTGAAGACATGGTTGAAGACGAAGGCGCAGACACCGAGTGTGGCGAAGTATGAGAGCACCACGGTTCCAAGTAAGAGAACCGCACTGAAAATACTGCGCAGCAAGAGTCCAAGGATCAATGTGATGACAAGGAGAATGATCGGAATAATCGTCTTGTTGTCATGATTATTGGCTGTGCGAACATCGAAGTAGACCGCACTGGTTCCGCCAACAAGCGATGTTGGATCTGCCGCATGAGCCAGTCGACGAATTTCAGGAATGTCATTTCCCGCTTCGACGCTATCTGGCGCCTTATCCAAGGTGAGATTCAAAATCGCTTTGTTATTGACAATTTTTACTTGTGGCATTGGTTGGCCCGGAATTGGTAAACCATCAAGTTGTGGCGCAATCTCACTGACACCGGGTGCGTTCTTGAGGGCAGCAGTTACTGCGGCAATCTTGTCGGCCGATACAACTACTTGAGTTGGGTCGCCCTCGCCACCAGGAAAGTGCTTGAGCAGTTGCTTCTGACCTACAACTGATTCTGGACTGCCAGTAAATGTATCTACTGTTCCGATTCCATCTGCTTTCAATGTCGTCGAATTGAATGCAAGTGCAAGGAGTACAACTCCGGTAATCGCCCAAGCTCTGCGGGGATGGCGACCAATACTGTTACCAATTTTCGACCACGGTCCAGACATCACATGGTCATCGCCATCAAATTGCGGACGGCGAGGCCAGAAGATCCAGCGACCAAAAACAAGGAGTAGCGCTGGAACCAGCGTTAAAATCGTAATCATTGCGCAGACAATTCCAATGGCTCCAATTGGGCCAAGACCTGCAGTATTTGTTAATTTGCTAAAGAGAAGAATTAAAAGCGAAATAGAAACAGTTGAGCCGGAGGCAAGAATTGGCTCCCAAATTCCTTTGTAAGCCACACGCATCGCATCAAAACGATTCTCGTGAAGATGGAGCTCCTCTCGATAACGTGCAATCAGGAGCAAGGCGTAATCGGTTGCCGCACCAATCACAAGTACGGAGAGAATTCCCTGCGATTGGCCATCTACGTCGATAATCTCTTTCTTGGCCAACAAATAGACAATTCCACCTGCAGTAGAGAGCGCCATCAGCGCAGCAAAGAGCGGGATGATCCAGAGAACCGGTGATCGATAAACCACAATCAAAATAAGAGCAACGACGCCAAGGGTTGTCAGAAGTAGCGATGACTCCAAAGTTCCAAAGGCGCCAAATAGATCGCCGAGCAAACCACCTGGGCCAGTGACGTAATGCTTAAAACCATTAGCTTCCGCACTTGGTTTGATGT
>JBAXNY010000028.1:0-11137 GCA_037133535.1 Actinomycetes bacterium | reverse complement strand
GCCTCAGAGCGTCGAAGTATCGATGTCGCCGAAGGTTTCCTACATCGCCCACTCCTTCTCGATCGACAGAGCGCTGCATATGTATTGCTCGTTAACTCATCTTGGTGGATGTTGCCATGGCTTGCCCTGCAATTGCTGACAAGTGCCGTAGGCAGAGCAATTGGTTACCTCGTTGCAAAATTGCCCGGTTATGCCGGAGATGAAATTTTGGCTGTGGCGCTCATTATTGTTAAACCACAGCAATTAGGAGTCGCCAGACGCAATCGCCGCAAAGAGCGCTTACTTCCATCGCGCGTTATCGCACCATTTATTCCACCTCGCACCTCCCAAATCAGATTAACTTTTTCTCGCGCTATTGCACACCTGCGCGAGCGATTGCTGCCAACACCAGAGCAGACCACTAGCGCCTTAGATGAAATCAATGAAGATGAAGATTTATTAATGCCGGGTGAGAAGCTGCCATGGCGAAATCTTTTGCGCCGTCCGGACATCCTCACTTATGGATTTCTATTCTTAGTGACAACACTTTGGGCGCGCAATCGCTTTGGCACTGTTGTGGGCGGGGCGCTAGCGCAACCACATAGTGGCGCTAGCGCACTGCTTCGCGCTTATTTTGAATCGTGGCACCAAGTGGGAATGGGAAGCACAATCGCTTCGCCACCGTGGCTCTTTATTCTTGGCCTACTTAGTGCGCTGACATTTGGAAAAGTCTGGCTACTCATCACACTCATTCTCTGGCTTGCACCGATTGCATTTATGGCTTCGATGCATAATTTGCTGCGCCACTCTGTCAAGAACCGTAATCTCGTACTTGCTGCCAGCCTTGGTTATGCGATTTCCCCAGTTGCAATTGCGGCGATAAATGCTGGACGGCTAGGAACAATTGTTGTCTTGGCGCTTGCACCACAAATAGTCCGCTTCTTGCCGCGCATGGGTGAAATCGAGAATTTCACATGGCGGCGAATCGCAGGAATCTCACTCTTACTGACACTCATAATCTCCTTCTCGCTACCGGCCTTTATTGCCTTTCTCTTTTACCAAATAGCAGGTCTTGTTTTTGATTACCGACGTTTTAAAGATGGCGCAGAACGTGCGCTATTTGATAAGAGAATTCTCCGACGTGGTTTCATTGTTCTTGCACCATTTCTTATGACGCTGCCATGGTCAACCGATGCCTTACTTCACCCATCTCGTTTCCTGTTGGAGCCTGGTCTTGCCATTGCTGGCGGCGGCCCCAACTTGGCGCTGTCCCTTAATCCAGGTGGAGTTGGCGCCCTACCGTGGTGGTTTATAACGCCTCTGCCAGTTGTATTGATCGCAGCGCTCTTTTCCGCATCGCGTGCAAAGTATGCGGCAATGGTCGGCGCCGGATTTCTTGCACTTTCAATTCTCCTATCGGGTGTTGCATTTCCAGCTCGTGGAAATTCGCGCTCTGTCGAACTCTGGGTAGGAACATTTATCGCCTGCGCCACCCTGGCCGCAATTTTTGCAACAGCAATTATTCTCGATGGAGTTCGGATTCGATTAGCGAAATCTTCATTCAATTACCGACACATCCTTGCCGGACTTCTTGTTATTACTAGCGTTATTTCCACCGTGGGTATTTCATTCTGGGCAGTTACCGTTGGCGCTAATTCGCCAGCGCGGGTGACTTCCAATGAAATTCTGCCACCATTTCTCAAAGTCCAACCAGCAATAAAAACTCTTGTGCTGAGTTTGAACAATCGCACCGGGCATGAAGAGCTCTCCTTCTTCATCGGACGAAGTGATGACCTAAAACTTGGCGAGGCCGATGTCGCGCCTGTGCCGGATAGCGATGTCAGCGCTGCAGTGAGAAATATGGTGAATGGTTCTGGTGTTGAGAGCTCCAAGACTTTGGCCGAACATGGAATTAAATATGTCTTTATCAAAAACCCGGCAAATAAGAATTTGGTTCAGGCAATTGATGGGCTAGGTGGCTTTATCCGTAACTCCCAAACGAGTGCAGGAATTGTGTGGCGAGTTGCTGGTATTAGCGAGCATCTGACTTATAAGAGCACAAAAGATGTGAAACAAAGTCTGCCAAGTACTGATAGTGGCGCAGAAGGAGTTATTCCTGGCGTCGGAACTATCAATCTGGCGGAAAGTTTTGATCGCTCATGGCAAATTTTGGCCGATGGAAAGCTCCTCCCATCGCACCGCGCCCAGACTGGACTCACCGAGTTTGATGTAACTCAGCAGAGTAATTTTATTCTCTTCCATAATGGCGCGACGCGACGTGCATGGCTCTCACTCGAGTTTATATTTTTCGCCTCAGTTCTACTGATCTCTCTACCATCGGGACGACGCAAGCGTGACATTGCAGATACGGAGCTCTCGTGAAGTTTCGTACTCCAATCGCAATAGTTGCTGCAATTGCCTTAGTTCTTACCATGTCGAATTTAGCTTTAGATCGTGCGCAATCTCGTGGGTATAGCCAGAGTTTCCCCAATGTAATCTGTCCACCGGCAGTGAGCGATAGTCGCAACCAAATATCAGTGCCTACTAGCAAGACGAATTATCGTGTTGTTACGCCAGGAAAAGTTGCAATGCGTGCAACAAAATCGCTGCAACTAGGAATCGGTAGCGATGCAACGCTCTTTGATGCGATGGGTGTTTCACCATTGACTACCCAAAGTGGCGGCTCTGGTTGGGGAGGAGCAGCGATCTGTACTGCGCCACAGAGTGATGCCTGGTTTGTTGGAGGAAGTGCTGACATATCTAGTCGAAGCAAATTATTTGTTGTGAATAGTGGCTTAAGTTCAGGTTCGGTTGAAATTGAGATCTGGAGTGAAATAGGTCCACAACTTGCCATCAGTGAAGTGATCTCTAGCAATTCGGTGCGAAGTTTTGCGATCGATGCACTCGCACCCGGAGCTAAAAAATTGGTCATCCACGTAGCAACTAAGGCGGGACGAATCAATGCATTTATGGTGGATGTCCGTGGCCGTGGCCTTCGCACTCTCGGTGGTGACATTGTGAATCCACTGTCAGCACCAGGTACAGATGTCATGATTGTGGGAATTCCACATCAGGTAGATAAGTTAAAGAGCAGTGCGCATACTCTTCGCATCCTCTCACCTGGCAGTGCTGATGCAAACATCCGCGTGGACTTGATCTCGAAAGATGGCAATTTTGCACCAGCTGGAATAGATGGTGAATTAATTCGCCACGGACAAGTGAGCGAGTATCAACTCAATCCCACATTGGCCGAGGGAGCATTTGCGCTTCGGATTCGTTCTGATCAACCGATTGTTGCCGCCGTAGATACCTCCGTGAAAGTTCGGGGATCCAGTGACTTTGTTTGGACTACTGCAGCTCCGCGCCTTATACCCCTTGCAATTGCCATTACAGGTGCGCCATTGACTTTAGTTTTTACAGGTAGCGAAATTGCAGTAGCTCTTTCAATTCGCCTTGCCAATGGAAAAGTTACTGGCGCTACAGTCACAGGTAGCGATATTGCATCGTGGCGCGTGCCAAGTGATGCGGTAACCCTGCGAGTTACTAGCGTTCGTGGTGTAACTCATGGCGCCCTCTTGGTGACGACAAGTAAAGGCATGGCGACTGCGCCATTGCTTGCAGGAAGTCAGATAGAACGTGCAATTCTGCCCGGCTCCAACATTCAAGTCATCAATCCCTAGAAGTGACCCCTTCGCCCACTAACCTGTAGAGGTAGCAATCGACGACAGGAAAGAGGAGAGTCCAGTGAGTTCAACGCGCGCAGTGCCCGGTCGCGTAGGACGCATCTGTTCTCGAACCAGTTGTCGTCGCAAAGCAAGTGCAACTCTTTCTTATGTGTATGCGGATTCGGTTGCGATCCTTGGCCCACTTGCCACATTTGCTGAACCACATTCTTATGACCTCTGTGAATTGCATACCGATCGATTAACAGTTCCAAATGGTTGGAGCGTTATTCGCCAAGATTTCGATCCACAATCTGCCGAACCATCAGAATCCGATTTGAAAGCAATCGCAGATGCAGTACGCGAGAGCGCTGTTGTCACAGAGAATGCGCCGAGCGTGACTTCGCACTCTGTACCGGCATCAGGACGGCGCGGCCATTTAAGGGCTGTCCCTTCTAGTAGTTGAATTTTCTCTAGCCAGAGAAAAGCGAGTAAGTTGGTGATCTATGGCATCGATCTTTAAGGCCTACGACATCCGCGGCTTAGTTGATTCTGAACTAACCCCAGATTTTGCATTCCAAACCGGAATGGCCTTTGCCCGTTTCCTTGAACAAGAGCGCGAACCAGCAACTGTTGTCATTGGGGAAGATATGCGCCCATCATCTCCGCTGCTCGCTGAAGCATTTGCTGCGGGTGTGATTTCAAATGGAATGGATGTTATTCGGATCGGTTTAGCATCAACTGATTTACTCTATTTTGCTGCGGGCAAACTTAACTGCCCGGGGGCAATGTTTACTGCAAGCCATAATCCAGCCGAATACAACGGCATCAAACTCTGCCTTAGTGGCGCTCGCCCAGTGGGTAAAGAGTCGGGCTTACTTGCGATCGAGCAAATGGTGGCCAATGGCATGCCACTCACGCAACGTCCAGTTGGAAAGGAACACCAACGGAACCTTCTTCATGAATATGCAGAGTATTTGCTGAACTTGGTGGACTTGAGTCAGATGCGCCATCTTAAAATTGTTATTGATGCCGGTAATGGAATGGCTGGCTATACCGTTCCTGCGGTTTTTGAAAAACTCGATGTTGAAGTAATACCGCTCTATTTTGAATTAGATGGCACTTTTCCCAATCATGAAGCCAATCCAATTGATTCAGCCAATCTGAAAGATCTACAGAAGGCAGTCAAGAAGCACGGCGCAGATTTAGGGCTGGCCTTTGATGGTGATGCCGATCGCTGCTTCCTGGTTGATGAGTTAGGAAACTGCGTCGATCCATCAGCACTTACTGCGCTCATTGCAGCGCGTGAGCTAGCAAAGCGTCCCAAGAGCACAATCATCTATAACTTGATTTCCTCTCGTGCCGTTAAGGAAGTTATTGAAGAAAATGGTGGCAAGGCAGTTCGCTCACGAGTGGGTCACTCATACATCAAGAAACTTATGGCCGAGACTGGCGCAATTTTTGGCGGAGAGCACTCGGGCCATTTCTACTTTAAGGAATTCTGGCGAGCTGACTCTGGAATGCTCGCCGCACTTCATGCAATTGCAGCGCTGGGGGAGAGCAAGAAATCTATTTCAAAGATTCTGGCTGAGTATCAACGCTATTTCGCAAGTGGTGAAATCAATTCCACAGTTAAAGATGCACAAGGTGCTATTGCTCAGATCAAAGAAAAGTATGGCAAGGACTCTGAGCTCACCCTGGATGAATTAGATGGCTTGACGGTCAATGGCGATACCTGGTGGTTTAACGTGCGGGCCTCCAATACCGAGCCACTTCTGCGGCTTAATGTCGAGGCTAAGACACAAGCCCGTATGGAGAAGTTGCGGGATCAAGTCCTAGGAGAGATTCGCGGGTAATCGTTGTAATCTAGTGCTCTGTCATCTGGAGCCCCAGGTCAGTTTGTGAAGCAATTTGTCAAAATAAGTTCGACTAATTTCAATTAAAACTTGAGGGAGATTTGAAGTGAATTCACCAATTGCTACATCAACGATTGCACACGATATTGCCAATGCCGAGCTAGCAGATGCCGGTCGCAAGCGCATTGAATGGGCTGAACGAAACATGCCAGTGCTGGCCCAAATCAGAGAACGCTTTGAAAAGTCTCAACCATTTACTGGTGTGAGAATTGCCGCATGTATGCACGTCACTACGGAGACCGCAAACTTAATGCGCACACTCAAAGCTGGCGGAGCTGACATAGCACTCTGTGCCTCGAATCCACTCTCTACTCAAGATGATGTGGCAGCAGCGCTCGTACATGTTTATGGCATCAGCGTTTTTGCTCGTAATGCAGTAGATCGTGATGGTTATTACTCACACATCAATTCAGCACTCGACATTGAGCCACATCAAGTATTTGATGATGGTTGCGATTTAGTTAACACACTCCACACCACTCGTCGCGAACTTCTGCCAACAATTGCTGGCGGTTGCGAAGAGACAACAACTGGAGTTATTCGCCTCAATCAAATGGCAAAAGATGGCGCGCTGACCTTTCCTATGATCGCGGTTAACGACACCGATACCAAGCACATGTTTGATAATCGTTACGGAACTGGTCAGTCGACTTTGGATGCAGTTTTCCGCTCGACTAACTTTTTACTCGCTGGTCGAATTGTCGTAGTTGCTGGCTTTGGCTACTGCGGTAAGGGAGTTGCAGAGCGCGCCAAGGGTATGGGCGCCGATGTAATCGTTACTGAAATCGATCCAACTAAGGCACTCGATGCGATGATGCAGGGTTTCCGGGTAATGCCAATGATTGATGCCGCCAAAGTTGGCGATGTGTTTATCACTGTCACTGGTAATCGCGATGTCCTGCGTGATGAGCATTTCAAAGTAATGAAGGATGGCGTGATCATGGCTAACTCTGGGCACTTTGATATTGAGATCGATGTTGCATGGCTTGAGAAGAATGCAAAATCTAAGAATGCAAAGATGCGCCATCAGACCGATGAATATGTAATGTCCGATGGCCGTAGATTGTTACTTCTTGCTGAAGGTCGCTTAGTCAATCTTGGCGCAGCAGAAGGCCACCCTGCATCTGTAATGGATATGTCATTCTCCGATCAGGCGCTCACTGCAGAATATTTAGTGAAGGAAGCTAAGAACCTGCCAGCTGGTGTGCATGATGTTCCGACCTACATCGATAAGGAAGTTGCTGCTCTCAAATTACAGAGCATGGGTGGCGCAATCGACACACTTACCGAAGCTCAAGATCTCTACTTGAATTCATGGGAACACGGTAGCTAATGACTCTGGTTATGGTCGTCGATGACGACCAAGACCTAGCAGAGATGCTCGGCATCGTTCTCAACGATGCCGGCATCGATGTTGATCTAGTGGGACGTGGCGATCAAGTTCTTGAAATTTTTCGCAACAATCCACCAGATCTTGTTCTCTTAGATTTAATGCTTCCAGGAATGGATGGCATCGAAGTCTGCAAACTCATTCGCGCAGAATCGACCGTTCCGATCATTATGTTGACCGCTAAGGGCGACACTCATGATGTGGTGCGCGGACTTGACGCTGGTGCCGATGATTACATGGTGAAACCATTTCGCCATCCCACTGAATTAGTTGCGCGAATTAAGACCCGCTTGCGTCGCCAGACTTCTGTGGGTGGTCTCTTAACAATCGGTGAACTCATTATTGATCTCTCATCACATCAAGTCACACGCAATGGCAAAGTTCTCGGTCTTACCCGCTTGGAGTTTGATTTACTTACAGCACTTGTCAAAGAACCAAATCGCACCATCACCCGTGAAAGCTTGCTCGCAGAAGTGTGGGGACCGCGGCACTCGACGGATAAACGACTAGTGAATGTTCACGTGCAGCGCCTACGTGCCAAGATTGAGAAGGATCCCGATAATCCTGAAATTGTTTTAACAGTACGTGGCATTGGGTATAAGGCCGGTAATCCAGGCGGCGAATAGATGAGTAAGCAACGGAGAATTCCTACTTTCCGAAACTCGCTCTCGTTTCGAGTTCTCGTTACCACCCTCACTATCTCTCTAGTAGTTTTAAGCATCACGGGCGCAGCACTTAACTCACGCCTTACCGGAAGTATTAAGAAAGTTAAAGCCGAATCGTCAATTTCAGAAGCAGATTCTGCCATTTACGCCGCGCAGTATCAGTTCTATCTGGCACAGGGCTATACGCCGACTGCTGCCAGGCTGCAACCCTCTCCGCTTGCAATTAAGAAAGTTGTTGAGTCATATGTAAAGCAAGCAGCCGATTCGATCGACTCTTTTAACGCTCGAGAGATGATTCTCCTCAAAGCGGATGCATCGGCATTTGTCGATACAAACTATGGGAAGGCCAGTGGTGGCCTCGACCCTGACTCGCTCAGCAAAGATTTTCGTAGCCGGGTTCGAGGTAGTCAAAGTATTCAATCTGAGTTTCTTACGATGAAATATTTAAATGGCCAGAAGATTCCTGGCTTTGCCGCCGGTCGACAGATTGAAATTCCTGGCGCAGGTCAGTACGAGATGTACTTTATTTTCAGTTTGGTTAATCAGCAAGCCAGCATCAATGTGGTTAACCGTTCAATTTTTATTGCATTTATAGTGCTTCTTCTTATGATCGCTCTGATTACCTCACTCTTGATTAGGCAAGTTGTAAGACCAATTCGCCGCGCCGCACTTATTGCCGATGAATTTGCAGTGGGCAAATTTAAGGATCGAATGGAGGTTCTCAATGAAGATGAAATTGCGCGTTTGGGAACTGCATTTAATACCATGGCAGATGCGATCCAGGCGCAAATTACGCGACTGGAAAATCTCTCCCGAGTACAACAACGATTTGTATCTGATGTGACTCATGAGCTGCGTACTCCACTGACAACGCTACGAATGGCCTCTGAAGTTCTCTATGGTGCACGCGCCTCTTTTGAACCAAGTGTGGCCCGAAGTTCTGAACTACTTGTTGCACAAATCGATCGCTTTGAACTTTTGCTAGAAGATCTTCTCGAAGTGAGCCGTTTTGATGCAGAAGTGGCAGTACTCGAAGGAGTGGAATTTGATTTAGAGGCGCTGCTTGCTCGCTCGATTGAAGATTTAGCACTGGTTGCGAAAGAGCATCAGACACAATTAGTTCTTAAGAGTGGCTCGCAGCCGATTTTAATCAAGGCCGACATTCGACGCGTAGAGCGTATTTTGCGCAACTTAATGAGTAATGCAATTGACCATGCTGAAGGCAAGCCGATTGAGATATCCATCATTGCGAGTGAGAGTGAAGTTGCAGTTGGCGTTCGCGATTTTGGAGTGGGAATTGATAAAGGCGCACTCTCTCGAGTCTTTGATCGTTTTTGGCGAGCAGATCCTTCTCGGGCACGAACACGTGGCGGGACAGGTTTAGGACTTTCCATCGCACTAGAAGATGCACGCCTGCACAACGGCGAACTCGATGCGTGGGGTCGCCCCGGACTCGGTGCGCACTTTGTCCTTACCTTACCGCGCACATATGGAAATCAAATTGAACGACGTTTGATAGCGATTGAACCCAAGGATATCCCCAGAACAGAAATTGGTTAATACGGAAGGTAAATTTCTAGGCTATTAATGTTGAGTGGGCACTTCGAATCATCGCGTTACTATCTGGAGTGCGTTCACAGATTTGCTCTTTCCACAGCGCTGCTTTGGCTGTGCACAATTAGGCACAACGCTCTGCGCACTTTGCAGAGGTGAGTTCTCCTTCCAGCCGGTACTTCGAAAAATTGATGGTCTTAAAATCTTTTCAGCAAGTTACTTTGCCCCTGTAAGTCGGAAAATTTTACTTAGAGCCAAAGAGGATGGAATTCGAAGTGCTGATTTGCTTGTGGTCGAAGCTCTACGCTTTTCATTAACTCACGCTACTTCTAATCGAAAAGTTCTGCTTCAGGCAATACCGTCGCAACGCAATAAGATTCGCTTGCGTGGCCGCTCCTTCGTTACGAGCTTGGTTCAAGAAATATGTAATACAGAAGTTGAGCAGATTCAATTACTAGAATTTCAGCGCCGAGTCTTCGACCAGAGCGAGTTAAGTGCTCAAGAGCGAAGTAAGAACATGGCCGGAGCGCTTTGCGTTAAGGCGAAAAAATTCCCGATTTCGCAAGAAATATTTCTGGTAGATGATCTGGTTACAACTGGGTCAACATTGCTAGAGGCAAGGCGGGCCCTTAACGTGGCCGGCTTCACCGTGGCTGGGGCGATTACTGCCTTTTCTGCGTAAGCCCTACGATAAGCACATGGCTGCCTTCATGGATCGAATTCTGCGCGCTGGGGAAGGGCGCATTATTAAAGATTTGGCGAAAGTTGCCATAGCGGTCGCAAGTCACGAAGGGCGCATAAGTGCGCTCAGCGATGAACAACTTCGCGAACAGACAAATGAATTTAAGAAGCGTTTTGCCGCCGGAGAATCACTCGATGATTTATTGCCTGAAGCTTTTGCAGTTGTCCGTGAAGCATCAAAGCGCACACTAGGTCAGCGTCATTACGATGTTCAGATCATGGGCGGTGCAGCGATGCATCGTGGCAACATCGCCGAAATGCGAACTGGTGAAGGAAAGACTCTTTCGGCAACCCTTCCTTCTTATCTCAATGCAATTGCCGGACGTGGTGTTCACGTAATTACCGTTAACGATTATTTAGCAGAGCGCGATAGTGAATGGATGGGTCGCATCCATCGATTCCTTGGCTTAACAGTTGGTGTAATTCTCAATTCAATGTCACCAGCAGAGCGCCGGGTTGCTTACGCCTCAGACATTACTTATGGCACAAATAACGAGTTTGGCTTTGATTACCTTCGCGACAACATGGCATGGACACTCGAAGATTGCGTACAGCGCGATCACTTCTTTGCGGTAGTCGATGAAGTTGACTCTATTTTAATCGATGAGGCACGTACTCCACTCATCATCAGTGGACCAGCTGATAAAGCAACCAAGTGGTATGTCGAATTTAATACGATTGCTGGCAAGCTACAACGCG
Organism: Actinomycetes bacterium; assembly: GCA_037133535.1. Taxonomy (GTDB): domain Bacteria; phylum Actinomycetota; class Actinomycetes; order Nanopelagicales; family Nanopelagicaceae; genus WLQV01. The sequence goes on along the minus strand of JBAXNY010000028.1, from coordinate 531 downwards.
AACTGCACTATGAGGTAGATGAGAAGAAGCGCACTGTAGGTATTTTAGAAGAGGGCGTTACTAAAGTAGAAGAGTTGCTTGGAATTGAGAATCTCTACGAAGCAGCCAACACGCCATTAATTAGTTATTTGAATAATGCCGTTAAAGCAAAAGAGCTATTTAAGCGCGACAAAGATTATGTAGTTATGAATGGTGAGCTTCTCATCGTAGATGAGCACACTGGTCGCATGCTGGCCGGACGCCGCTATAGCGAAGGTATGCACCAAGCGCTAGAAGCGAAAGAGCGCATTGAAATTCAAGATGAGAACCAGACATTGGCAACAATTACTTTGCAGAACTACTTCCGCCTTTATGAGCGCCTCTGCGGTATGACTGGTACCGCTATGACTGAAGCGGCAGAATTTCTGCAGATCTACAAGCTCGGTGTTGTTCCTATCCCGACTAACCGCAACATGGTCCGTGTTGATTCAGCCGATTTGGTCTACAAGAATGAAATTGGAAAGTTTGAAGCGGTTGCACAAGACATTATTT
>JBAXNY010000027.1:0-11172 GCA_037133535.1 Actinomycetes bacterium | reverse complement strand
TCTAGCGCCATAACGCACATAACTATTGGGGACTTTGAGTAAGTAACGAAGTGGACCAAGTGGTGTAATTCGACGAGTAGATGCCTTTACATTTGGCGTAACGCGTTCAATAGTAAATAAGCCACTTACTTCACTCTTTGGAACATCGCCAATGAGTTGGCAGAGTAGCGTTACTTGAAAACCATTATCTGCCAGGGTTTGTGCAGATTTTAATACGCGAGAATCTCCGACCGCATTATTGGTAACGAGTGAAACAATATGGAATCCACTGCGCTCGGCCGAGTTCATGGGGCCTCGAGTTATCCTGGGATTGTTACAGTCGTGCTGGTCTTAGAACTTTCGATAATCGCTTCCGCAACAACAACGGTACGCAATCCCTGTTGCATCGTCACAATGTCAGCGGGCTTACCTAGAACTGCATCGCGGAAATTCTCATGCTCCATACGCAGCGGTTCATGCTTAGCAATTGCATAGCGAACGACATCGCCTTCACTGACGCCTCTAAATTGCTTGAGCTCTTCCCACTCTGATGTCACTGTGCCATTTGCATAGAAGGTGAGATCTGCGGTGAGAGTGTCGGCAACAAATGCACCTTTCTCGCCAGTGAGAATAGTGACGCGCTCTTTCAGCGGGCTTAGCCAATTAACTAAGTGATTTGTCACTGTGCCATCGGCTAATTTTCCAACGATTGCTACGAGGTCTTCATGTTCGCGACCAGTACGGAATGCAGTTTGTGCAGAAACTTGAATAAATGGTTGTCCAGTTACCCACGCAGTTAAATCAATGTCATGTGTTGCTAAATCCTTCACAACACCAACATCGGCAATTCGAGATGGAAATGGCCCTTGGCGGCGAGTAACAACTTGATAGAGCGAACCAAGTTGTTCTAAGCGGCGACGCGCTTCTTGAAGTGCTGGGTTGTAGCGCTCGATGTGGCCGACCGCGCCAACTAAGCCAGCTTTAGCGAAAGCAGAGGTGAGTTCCTCTGATGTCTTTGTATCCTGCGAGAGCGGCTTCTCAATGAGTGCATGAACGCCAGCTGCCGCAAGTTCTTTTCCAATGTCTAAGTGATAAATCGTCGGTACTGCCACCATTGCATAATCAATCTTCATTGCAACTAATTCGGCGACAGTTGCAACAACGGTGCGACCTTGTGCCAAATTATTTGTATCTCCAGCTGGATCGCAGACACCAACAAAATCTACGCCAGGCAACGATGCAAGCACGCGTGCATGATGGCGACCCATCATTCCTAAACCAATCAGGCCGGCGCGCAAATTGCTCATGAATTACGCTCCTGCAGCAGCAATTGCGTTAATTACCGAAACCACAGTCTCAACTTCTTCTTGTGAAAGCGATGGCTGGACTGGAATTGAGAGAACTTCTTTACATGCAGCAGTTGTATTAGGAAGATCAAACTTCAAATTAAATGATGGCAATTGATGGACTGGAATTGGATAGTAAACACCACTTCCAACACCGCGCTTGAGCATCTCTGCCGCAAATTCATCGCGATTATGACCAGGAATCCGAATTGTGTACTGGTGATAGACGTGAGTTGCGCCAGCTGCAACATATGGGGTGACTACACCTTTGAGATTTTCATCGTAGAACTTCGCATTAGCTTGACGCTGCGCAGTCCAACCTTGCACCTTTGTCACTTGAACCCGACCGATTGCGGCGTGAATATCTGTCATTCGAGTATTGAAACCAACTACCTCATTCTCGTAACGCTTCTCCATACCTTGATTGCGCAGCAGTCGCGAGGTACGAGCAATTTCATCATCAGCGGTAGTGATCATTCCGCCTTCACCTGCAGTCATATTCTTCGTTGGATAGAAGGAGAAGACACCAGCATCACCAAATGCGCCAACTGGCGTTCCATTAAATGTTGCAAGGTGTGCTTGGCAGGCATCTTCGACAATAAAGAGATTGTGCTTCTTTGCTATTGCATGGATCTGATCCATTGCAGCTGGTTGGCCATAGAGGTGCACTGGTTGGATACCGCGAGTGCGAGGCGTAATTGCAGCTTCAATTGCTGCTGGATCAATATTAAAAGTACGTGGATCGATATCAACAAATACCGGCTTGCCACCTGCAAGGCAGACTGAGTTTGCGGTAGCTGCAAAGGTGAAGGAAGGAACGATTACTTCATCACCTGGTCGAACACCAACTGCAATGAGTGCCATGTGTAGGCCAGATGTTCCAGAGTTCACTGCAATACAGTGGCGACCGCTAACGAAAGCCGAGAATTCAGATTCAAAGGCAGCAACTTCTGGTCCTTGCGCCATCATTCCCGATTGCAGAACGCGATCAACTGCAGCGCGCTCTTCGGCACCAACCATAGGTTTTGCTGCTGGAATCATTACTTCACTTCCACAAGAGTGTCAGGGGCGCTTTCTCGATAGCGAGCGCCAGTTACTGGGCAAGTGAAATTTCCCTCACCCTCACTCTGCAATGGTACGCCAGCTCTTCCGACCCAGCGGATTCGTTTGGCTGGTGTTCCTGCAACAAGTGCAAAAGCGGGTACATCTTTGGTCACAGTTGAACCTGCAGCTACCAATGCCCATGCGCCAATTTCTACTGGCGCGATACAGACGCTCTTTGCGCCGATGGAAGCACCTTCGCGAATAGTGACTCCTTGCGGTTTCCAGTCATGTCCACTCTTCTGTGTGCCATCTGGATTTACTGCGCGCGGATATTCATCATTTGTTAAAACAACTGCTGGGCCAATAAAAACTCCAGCTTCCAACACTGCTGGCTCGTATACAAGTGCATAATTTTGAATCTTGCTATTAGCGCCAATTGAAACACCGCTGCCGACATAAGCACCACGACCGATGATGACATTGGCACCAATTACTGCATCTTCGCGCACTTGGGCGTAATGCCAAATCGATGCGCCATCACCAATCTTTGCCGACGCCGCAACATCAGCGCTCTCTTGAATTCGTGGTGAAGCCATACCCCAACCTTACCTTTAGCGCGCTAGAAGTTGGGAAATTCCTTCGCCAATCAGGTCGTAACTTGCACCACTGCGCCATATTTCTACTTCTTTTACTGCGCGATCTCGGACCTCGCGATATTCATCTGGATTCTCGCCCCATGAATTGAGAATTCCTGCACATTGACTTGCACTAACTTCACGTGATGCACTTTCAACTAATGCACCTGCCCGTGATTGCAAAATTACTTCACTCGGTCTTGGTAAATCAGTACTAATTACCGGAATGCCACATGCAAGATATTCGCCAATCTTTGTAGGCCAAGCTCGTTTAAATGCTGGAGTTGAATCAAGTAGTGCAAGACCAACCCATGCACCTGTTGCAAAGCGCCACGATTCTTCTGGAGTGAGCGTGCCATGAAAGTTCACGCGCGCTGCAGCAGGTGAAGATTTTTGCCACGCTTCTAACGCGGCTTGATCTTCCTTTGCTACTGGACCAATAACATCAAGTCTCCAAGGATCGCTCATTTCCATTGCGCGCAACATGGTCCAGAGTCCGCGCGATGCACGCACATCTCCCACATAGAGCGCACGCGGGGCAGTGCTCGCTGCTCCAACTGCAGGTAAGAAGCGAGGATCTGGTGCATTCGGAATAACTAATCGATTCTTGGCATTTGCCGGGCGCACCCAATTATCAACCACAATTGTGAGATCGGCTCGTTTTGAAGCAAATACTGCAAGTTCGGCAAAAAATACTGCAGCTAAATATGTAGCTCCCTTTGCCCACTTACGATCCTTCAATAGCAGGCGATAATCCTCGCGTACATCTACGACCCAAGTAGTTTTGTTAAAGAACGAACGTAGCCAGAGTACAACTGCAACTTCTGGATCTGGCGTGAAAATAACTTTGCCTTGCGCAATTTTTGGCAGGCGCAACGCCGCTTTGAGTCGACTGCTTCGACCCTCTTCGGGCAGTTGATGAAAAGTTACTTGTGCTGGCAAATCTTTAGCATCACCGGATGCGAAGAGTTCAATCGAAAATCCTTCTGCAATTAGCGATGAAATGACTCGCTGCAATCGGGCATTACTGGCTTTGCGAGCCGGTGCGATAATTGAAATTAAGGTACTCATCGACGCTTCCGAAAAATTGCCTCATAAATTCCTAAAAGAATTTCACGATCGCTCTCCCACGATAAGGCACCTTGCGCAGCTCTAACATTTGCGACAAGTTCAGTATGGCGAGCATATGCTCTATGGATTGCTGCAAGCATCGATTCCGCATCACCTGGTTGATAGAGCTCACCAAGGTCATACTCAGTCACGATGTTATGTAATTCAGGAACATCGGTTCCAATGACGGGAACTCCTGCTTGAACTGCATGGAACAATTTATTGGGCATTGCTAATTGATGTGAGACAAATTCATTGGAGTGCGTAACAAGTGCCAGGCCAGCTTTCTGCATTGCAGCGCTGACTTGTTCGATGCTCTGGGAGGGAAGAACTTCGATTCCAGCAGCGCGTGCCAGCGGCACATTGCGCTGTGCCCACTGATTATCTGCCTCGCCCATCCAAGTAATGCTCAGCGGTGTTCGAGGTGCGACTTGAGTAATCGTTTCTAATTCACGCCACGCATCGATGCGACCGGCGTAAATCAGACCACGTGGCGGTGAAGTAACTTCACTTCGCTTCTTTGATTGCGGAAAACTATTTCGAACGACAAAAACATTCTCGATCTTTCGCTGGCTACGGAATAAGTCGGCGATTGCATTGCCCACAGTAATTACCGCAACAGCGCGGGATGCTAGATCTGCCTCTTCCTTTGCTTGGCGGGCATTGAGTAATGGCGTTTGTCGGTGCTGTCTTTGGCGACCAAACCACCATTCATGGCTGTCATACACAAGCGCCACACCATGTTCTCTGGCCAGTCTTTCGCCTACTGCGAGTGCAGTGAAGTCATGTGCATGTACTGCATCAAATTCCAGATGCGAACCAATGATGTGAACTGCATCAGCCCAATTTGCAAAAGATTTCTCACGATGTTGTGGAAGCAATAGCCAACGAGCGAATCGTAAATGTGGAAGTAATTTCTTTCCCGATAGTGAGGGAGTGCCGGCAGGTCGCAGACCACTTCCACTAAATGCAGATGACCAGGTAATGCCCTTGCGTGGTGTGAAATCGCCCGGAACTGCTTTGCCGATAATGTGTACTTCATAGCCATCATCGACCAAGGCGTCGGCCTCGCGCATGACGCGGGTATCTGTTGCTAGCGAAGTTGCCACCAGCATGAGAATTCTTTTCGCTGCCACAGTAGATAAAGATAGTACCTATACTCGTCTCTATGTCCCACTGGATACAGAGTTCTGCCGATTGGCTTGTTCAAAATAACCTGCAGATTCCGCTCTTCATCCTTTTAATCCTGCTTGCATTTGGTGAAGCGGCCGCCTTTATTGGATTCGTTCTTCCAGGAGAGACCTCACTTTTAATTGGTGGAGTTCTTGCTCATGAAAAAGTCTGGCCCTTCTGGCTCTTTCTGCTCTGCGCAATTCTCGGTGCGATTGCAGGGGATTCAGTGGGATACGAAGTGGGAAAACATTTTGGGCCACGAATCGAAACTTCTCGGCTAGGAAGATTTGTAGGTGCAAAGCGTTGGGCGCTTGCTCAGAAAATTTTTGATCGCTATCACGGCGGGGCGATCTTCTTTGGTCGCGCGCAGGCGCTTTTGCGTGCCCTCGTCCCTGCACTTGCCGGCATGAATAAAGTTCCGTATCGGACATTTCTCAAATGGAATGCAGCCGGCGGCATACTCTTCTCAACAATTGTTGTATCCCTTGGTTATGAATTTTCACACTCCCTAGCGAAGCTAGAACATTACTTAAGGTACTGGGCAATTTTCTTCTTAGCCCTTGTTGCTCTGGTTATCTTCACTCTTAAGCGGAAATTGGAATCTACGCTGGAAGATTAAAGAATCTGCTCTAGGATTGGGAAATGAGAAAATTTAATCGTCGTGCGATTCTTTCCGCAATTACTGCAGCGCTACCTACGCTATTAATTGATAAGGCTCGAGCAGCCACTACTACAACTTCACTTGGTTTTTACGTCTGCACATCTGCAGAGCTTAAAGTTGGATTGAGTGCGATTTTCTCTGGCCAAACTGCAGATGGAACTCGAATTGCACTCTCACTCTTTCGCACCAAGAGTGGGCTTTATGCAGTTGATGCAGTCTGTACTCACCAAGGCTGTGTAGTGAAAGGCACTGGCTCCTTACTTGTCTGCCCATGCCATCAATCAGCATTTAGCGCACAGACAGGTGCCGTTATGCAAGGTCCAGGTGGCGCTCCAAAGAGTTCAATTAAGCCACTGGTGAAATATAAAGTGACCGAGAAAGCTGGCAAAGTTTACGTAAAAGGTAAGTAAATCTTCTGCTTTAAGGACTAATCAACTTCAATCGTAAAATCCGCACGACTAGCACTTGCGCCAATAATCTGCGCATTATTTTCATCGCTGCCATGTGCCCACGCTTGAGCTTCCTCTGGCGTGCGGCCAAATGCGATGTGGCGATTTATTAGACGTGACATGCGAAGCGCATCTGGCAGATCTAAGCACCATGACTCATCGACTAGCGGTGCAACGCCTTGCCAGCCGCCATCATTGTGAAGTAGATAATTGCCTTCGGTAATTACTAATTTCACTTCTGGCTTTACTACGCCTTCTGCCGCAATCGACTCTTCAATCGCGCGATCAAAGATAGGAAAGTAAATTGATTCATCTGGTAAATTTTTAATACGGCGAAGGAGTGCAACATATCCCTCGACGTCAAAGGTATCTGGCGCACCTTTGCGGTTACTACGATCTAACTCTTTCAACACTTTATTGCTGAGGTGATATCCATCCATAGGAAGAAATGCGACGAGGCTACTAGGTAAATTCTCTGAGAGATATTTACTGAAAGTTGATTTACCAGCGCCAGGTTTTCCAATTATCGAAATAATTGATCGTTGATTGGTACGTTCAAGTAGTGCGAGCGCTCGTGCTAGTGCAATCTCTCTTTTAATTCGCACAGTAAGTTAGCTCTTTGCACTCCACGAAGAGTGCAGTGGTCGACCTTCGGCGTAGCCTGCTGCCGATTGAATTCCCACGACAGCTCGTTCATGAAATTGCGCCAAGCTAGCCGCTCCTGCATAAGTGCAAGAAGAGCGCAGGCCAGCAATAATTTCATCGAGTAAATCTTCAACACCTGGGCGAGCTGGATTAATAAACATACGCGAAGTCGAAATACCCTCTTCAAAGAGGCCCTTGCGTGCGCGATCAAAGGCAGATTCAGTTGAAGTACGTGCTGCAACAGCGCGTGCAGATGCCATACCGAAGGATTCTTTATAGAGGCGGCCATCGGAATCGCGGCGTAAATCACTTGGTGATTCATAAGTTCCGGCAAACCAAGAACCGATCATCACATTGGATGCACCTGCGGCAAGTGCCAGTGCAACATCGCGTGGATGACGTACTCCACCATCGGCCCAGACATGTTTGTTCTTCTTTGCGGCAGCTGCGGCACACTCTAAAACTGCAGAGAATTGTGGGCGACCAACACCGGTCTGCATCCGAGTGGTGCACATTGCGCCAGGACCAACGCCAACTTTCACAATATCTGCACCTGCTGCAATGAGATCGAGTGTTCCTTGGGCGGTGACAACATTGCCTGCAACAACTGGCACTGAAGGATTAAGGTCGCGAATAGCTTTGAGCGCCTCTAGCATCTTGCGTTGGTGACCATGGGCGGTATCGACAACGAGCGCATCCACACCGGATTCAAGGAGGCGCTTTGCCTTTGCTGCAACATCGCCATTAATTCCTACCGCTGCTGCAATACGAAGTCGATTATTACCATCCAGGGCTGGTTGATAAAGAGTGGAGCGAAGGGCAGAGGTGCGAGTGAGAATGCCTACCAACTCACCTGCACTATTTACTACTGGCGCTAATTTACGTCGCTCATTGGTAAGGAAATCAAAGGCATCGCGTGCATTGCAATCATCTTTAAGCAAAATCAATTCTTTACTCATGATCTGATGTACTTGGGTGAAGCGGTCTACGCTCTCGCAATCATCTTCAGTAACGATTCCGATTGGCTTGCCATTTTCAACAATAACGATCGCGCCATGTGCCCGCTTATGAAGCAAGCTCAACGCTGCAGCAACCGTTTCAGTGGGCGCCAAAGTAATTGGAGTTTCGAAGAAACTGTGGCGAGATTTTACGTAGCCAACAACATCATGAATTACTTCTAGTGGAATATCTTGTGGAATAACTGCCATGCCACCACGCCGCGCAATTGTTTCGGCCATACGTCGACCAGCAATTGCAGTCATATTCGCAACAACTATCGGGATTGTTGTACCGGTGCCATCTGTGGTCGAGAGATCAACATCCATACGTGAGGTGATGTCCGATTGACTTGGAACCATGAAAACATCGTCATAAGTTAAGTCATACGTGGGGGTATCTAAGAAGCGCACGTAGCGCAACTATACGCGAGAAACTCAGTTTTCCCTAAAAAGAGCCTACTAATAGGATGGTTCCATGAGTGAAGAATTGATCATCGCGCGGGGATTAACCAAGCGATATGGCGAGTTTGTTGCCGTTGACAATATTGACTTCACCGTCAGCCGAGGCGAATCCTTTGGATTTCTAGGGCCAAATGGCGCCGGAAAATCAACAACGATGCGGATTATCTCTTCAACCTTGCAACGCACTTCGGGTGAAATTTCAATTCTTGGTAAAGATCCCAATGAACATGGTCCACAAATTAGAGCGCACCTCGGTGTTGTACCGCAGCAAGATCATTTAGATAACCAACTCACTGTTGCAGAGAACCTTTACATTTATGGCCGCTACTTCGGGCTCTCTAAGAAATTCATTCGTCCAAAAGTTGATGAGCTACTTGAGTTTGCACAATTAGAAGAGAAGCGCGATGTAAAGGTAGAAGCTCTTAGTGGTGGCATGAAACGCCGCCTTACAATTGCACGGGCTCTAGTAAGCGAGCCAGAAATTTTGATGCTAGATGAGCCCACTACAGGTTTAGATCCGCAAGCGCGCCACATTCTCTGGGATCGCTTATTCCGCTTAAAGGAACAAGGTGTCACACTTCTTATTACCACTCACTACATGGATGAAGCTGAGCAACTCTGTAACCGATTAATCGTTATGGATAAAGGCAAGATCATGGCCGAAGATAGTCCTCTCGAATTGATTAAGAAGTACTCAACTAAGGAAGTTCTTGAAGTTCGCTTTGGTTCAGGTCGCAATGACCAAGTTGCAGATCAACTACGACAAATGTGCGATCGCATCGAAGTTCTGCCTGATCGAATTTTGATGTATGCCGATGATGGTGAGGCGCTCTTGGAAGAAGTTACGGCTAAACACCTCAAGCCCCTCACTTCACTTGTCCGACGCAGTTCTTTGGAAGATGTCTTCTTGCGCCTTACTGGACGATCGCTGATCGAATAATGTCCATTCTCGAGGGAAAGCGGCAAGGTTCACTCACTCTTGTTGATGCCGTAAAGGTGATGCGCCGTGGCACGTTCTACGTATTTGAATCTCGAATGCGAGTACAGGCAAAGTGGTGGAAGCAAATTCTTCTTGGCCAAATGGCCAATCCAGTTCTCTATCTAATGTCAGTAGGCGTTGGTGTAAGTGCCATGATTTCCAAGAATTCTGGCTCTAATGCGATTGATGGCGTCACTTATTTAACTTTCCTAGCACCAGCTCTCCTTGCAAGCGCTGCGATTCAATCGGCTATGGATGAGACTATCTGGCCAACAATGGAGGGCTTTCGCTGGCATAAAACCTTCTTTGCAATGAATGCCACGCCACTGACTGGCAATCAAATTGGGATTGGGATTTTTATCTCGGCTCTTGTTCGTACCCTTTCATCAATACTTATCTACTTCCTGATTCTTATTCCTTTCCATGCCCTTCCTTCTGGAAAAGCATGGCTGGCCATTCCCGCTGCTCTATTTGCTGGAGCGAGTTTTGGCGCAATGATGTTGGCAGTTGCTGCCTATGCCGAAAAAGCCGATGTGATGTTTGTAATAATCAACCGCTTCGTGATCATGCCGCTCTTTCTTTTTTCTGGCACTTTTTATCCACTTAATACTCTGCCGATGGCAGTCCGATGGATTGGCTGGTTCTCACCGCTCTGGCATGCCACAGAGTTAGGGCGCTACTTCACTTATGGTCACTCCATTCCAGGATCGACTCTCCTCTTTCACTTTGTTTTTCTTCTAATTCCCATCATCGTTGGACTTACACTCGCTCTTCGTCGATTTACTTTTAGATTGGCGCGCTAATGTTTATTGAGTCAGCAGTCGCGATTGCCGAACGACGAATGGGAAAATTTGCCGAAGGTGTTTACTCGGGACGCGCGCATGCCTCACTTGAGCGAAGCTGGATCGCTTTTAAACAATCTACCTGGCTCGTAGTTCTATCGGGATTCCTAGAACCAGTTCTCTATCTCTTTGCTTTTGGCTATGGATTGCAAAAGTTTGTTGGAACTGTTTCAACCGGTAATGGTCACGCAGTTACTTACGCAATGTATTTAGCGCCTGGATTACTTGCAACGAGTGCCATGAATGGCGCTATTTATGATTCAACCTGGAATGTTTTTTGGAAACTGCGCGAAGACATGCTTTACCAATCAATGTTGACAACTTCTATGGGAACACTGGATGTGGCACTCGGCGAAATTGTCTGGGCACTTCTGCGCGGCTTGATTTACGCAATGGGCTTTATGATCGTTGTTACGCCACTGGGATTAATCCCGAGTTGGTGGGGAATTCTTGCAATACCTGGTGCTGTGATCATTGCCTTCGGCTTTGCATCGGTAGGAATGGGCGTTACTTCCTACATTAAATCTCATCAACAGATGGATTTCATCAACATCATTATGTTGCCTCTCTTTCTCTTCTCTGGCTCGCTCTATCCCCTCACCGTCTTTCCGGGTTGGTTGCAGGGAGTGATCAAGGCGCTTCCGCTCTGGCAAGCAATCTCAATGATTCGCGATCTGACATTAGGAAACATCGGGATAGGACTGCTTGGTCATTTGCTCTACTTCACGGTAATGATCGTCGGAGGACTATATTTCACAACACGACGTTTAACGGCGCTATTTCTTCGTTAAGAACTGGGAGTTCATCATGAGCGCACTATCTGAGCCACAAGTACTTCGCATCGGTTTA
>JBAXNY010000026.1:0-11179 GCA_037133535.1 Actinomycetes bacterium | reverse complement strand
AGTGCTGCTCCGTGATGGGGATAAACAACGGTTTCGCCGACCTTAAATGACATGTAACACCCTTCGGTAGGCCCTAAGGATACCAGCAATTTGTGGGCCAAACCACCCCCGTATTCAAGGCCAAATTAGCGCAGAATTTATGGCCTTAACTATCACGCGTGCGATACTTAGCCTCTTGACAATTTGAGGAGTTTTACAATGCAACGCAAAGTGTTATCAAGTGCAATTGCATTAGTAATCGCCTTAACACTTACTGCATGTGGCCCCGGTTTTGATGCGCCAACGCGCAATACACGTCAATTAACAGATGGCATTGATACTGAAATAAAGAATGGCAACACTGACATCAGAATTAGAAATCTAGTTGTAGTAACTCAAGCCGATGGTTCAGCTGTTTTAGTTGGCTCTATTGTCAATAATGGAACAGTCGATGATGCACTCCTGCGCATCACAATCGGTGGCGTTCCTGCAACAATCACGGCAGCAAATATCACCCTCAAACAAAATGATGTGCTTCGCTTTGAAGGCGCATCAGCTAACGCCAAAGCAGTATCTGACGGTGTAAACCTTGTTGCTGGAAGCAATACCCCAGTCTCGCTATTTTTCGGTACTGCAGGTGCGGCAAATGTTAATGCAGTCGTGCGCAGCGCAGATGGTGTCTACGCCAACGTTACGAAGTAAGAGTTACTGGCTCTCCATCTTGTAGCCTAAGCCGCGAATTGTTTGGATCAGTTTCGGTTCAGCAGGATCGGCTTCAATCTTGGCCCGCAAGCGTTTGATGTGAACATCGAGCGTCTTTGTATCGCCGACATAATCGCTGCCCCACACCCGATCGATTAATTGCATTCGAGTGAGAACTCGATCAACATTTCGCATCAAAAATTCTAATAATTCAAATTCCTTCAGTGGAAGTGAAAGCGTTTTGCCTTCCAAGGTTGCAATATGTCGCTCAACATCTAGCCGAAGATTTCCAACCTCGATTGAACTTCCTTCGAATTTCTCATCATCACTTGATCCACGACGAAGGACTGCATTAATTCGAGCAATTAATTCCCGAGAGGAATACGGCTTAGTTACATAGTCATCTGCGCCAAGTTCAAGCCCCACAACGGTATCAATTTCAGAATCTTTGGCAGTGAGCATGATGATCGGAACTTCAGACTTGGTTCTGATCTGGCGACAGACTTCAGTGCCGCTAATACCTGGCAACATTAAATCAAGGAGTATGAGGTCCGCACCATTTCGTTCAAAATCATTGATTCCATCTTGACCATTCGCTGCCACGCCAACTTCAAATCCTTCTTTGCGGAGAAGGAATGAAATTGCTTCCGAGAAAGATGCTTCATCTTCCACAACTAATATTCTTGTCATTTAGCTTCCTCTATTTTGTTTGCCATTTCTCTGACCGGTAACTTGATGTTGAAAGTACTTCCTACTCCAGGTGAGCTCCACACTGAAACCGTTCCACCGTGATTGAGCGCAACATGTTTTACGATAGAAAGGCCAAGTCCAGTCCCGCCGGTTTCCCGGGAACGTGCGGGATCTACTCGGTAAAAACGTTCAAAAATTCGCTCTGTATCTTTCTCGTCGATTCCAATTCCTTGATCAATCACAGAAATTTCAAGAATTCCATCGACCACAACAGTGTTAATTGTGACCTTTGTCTTGTTGGCACTGTAATTAATCGCATTCTCCAGCAAGTTATGAATCGCCATTACTAATTGCTTTCGATCTCCATCAACACTTGCGTGAACTAATGGTCCGCGAAGTAATTCTATTTCTCGCGTCTCGGCGCTAAATTGCGCCTGATGAATTGCAGAGGCAACCACATCATCAACATCAACGACTAATGCATCAAGTAGTGGGTCCGCATCTTGGAGACGAGAAAGATTAATAATCTCTTGAACTAAATCACTAAGGCGCTTGGCTTCTATCTGCATGCGACCTGCAAATCGAGCTACATCTTCTGGACTAGTGCTAGCTTCCAACACCGCCTCACTGAGAATTGAAAGTGCGCCAATAGGTGTCTTTAATTCATGTGAAATATTTGCCACGAAGTCGCGTCGTACCGCATCGATGCGAGCTGCTTCACTCTCATCTCGAAACAATCCAAGCAGCAGCCCTTGATCACCAAATGGGGTGACGTTAACTGAAAGCAACCTTGTGCCTTGGCCAATGGGACCAAGAGGAACTTCTACTCGACCTGACTGTGCAATTTTTGTTCGCCGTACAACTCGAATTAATGCCAGAAGTTCTTCACCAACAATTTTTTGATCTCGAATAATTCCAAGATTTTGTGCGGCTTTTGAGAAATAAACTGGAACATCTCCTGGGGCAAAGAGAACACTTGCTAAATCCATAGCATCGAGTAACTCGCGGACTTGTGATGAGATCTCATCTGAATGCGAGTATGCCTCGACTTGAATTTTCGATTTACCCCACGCCACACCCTAATCGTAGAGAGTCTCAGCGCCCCGAGTACTCCTAATGCTCCTTCCACGGCTGGATTAACCTCGTGTTCACGCATTGGCAAGAAATTGTTCACAAAGCCTCACCGCTGCAGGGCTCATCTCCTACTACCCTTCCTCTATGAGAGATTCTTTCCACGAAGATCTAGACGCCATGAATGTAACTTTAATTCAAATGACGCAGATGGTCGGTACCGCGATGGAAAGCGCCACTACCGCCCTGCTTACTGCCGACTTGGCACTAGCCGAAGAAGTCATCGCACAAGATGACCGCATTGATACAACTCAACATGATCTTGATGCAAAGACTCTCGACACTATGGCAAGACAACAACCAGTTGCTAGCGACCTTCGGATTTTAGTTACCTCATTGCGAATGAGCGCAGACTTAGAGCGCATGGGAGATCTTTGCCATCACATCGCGCGCACCGCTCGCATGCGTTATCCAGCAAGCGCGGTTCCGCCAGAGTTAGCCGCAACTATTCAGGGCATGGGAAATTCTGCAAAAGCAATTATTGAAAAACTAGGAAGAGTTCTTGAAACTCGCGACGTGAAACTTGCCTTAGAGGTCGAGCGCGACGATGATGAGATGGATGCGCTACACCGCCAGCTATTTATGATTTTGCTCGCTGATAACTGGCCACACGGCATTGAAACTGCAATCGACATGACACTCATTGGCCGTTATTACGAACGTTGCGCAGACCATGCCGTATCGATCGCTCGCCGAGTTTATTTCCTTGTTACTGGCGAATATGCAGCGGCACTAAATAATTAAGCTTTTCCTTGATTTGCCACTGCGGTAATTGCAGATAGAGCCGCTGCTGGATCTAAATACTCTCCACCTTTTTTAATCGGTTCGAAATCTTCATCAAATTCATAAAGCAGTGGAATTCCAGTTGGGATGTTCACCTCTGCAATATCTACATCAGAGATGCAATCGATGTGCTTCACGATTGCACGAATTGAATTTCCATGTGCAACCACAAGAACAGTCTTTCCAGTGCGCATGTCTACGGCGATGTCACCAAGTAGATACGGAAGCAAGCGATCTACAACATCTTTAAGGCATTCACTCTTTGGGGCAACGCCATCAATATCTGCATAGCGAGGATCATTGCTTTGGGAGTAAGGATCATCGTCAGAGATCGGTGGCGGCGGAACATCAAAGGAGCGGCGCCATAATTTAAATTGCGCTTCACCAAATTCGGCCAGAGTTTGGGCTTTATCTTTTCCTTGCAGTGCACCGTAGTGGCGTTCATTGAGGCGCCATGATCTGCGTACCGGAATCCAAGCTCTATCGCAGCCATCGAGTGCAAGTTGAGAAGTATGAATTGCACGGCGCAGAAGTGATGTGTGAACAAAGTCAGGCAACAGGCCGCGCTTAGCAATAAGTGATCCCGCATTGCTAGCTTCTGTAACGCCTTTGGCAGAAAGTGGAACATCTACCCATCCAGTAAAGAGATTCTTTGCATTCCATTCGCTCTCGCCATGGCGCAAGAGAATCAGCCGGTAACTAACCATGCGTTAATCTTCCCACACTAGAACTAGAGCAGGTGCTCAAAACCTTGCAGATTTGCCAATGACTCCCCGCGTGATACTCGCCAAGCCCATTCACGACGAATCGCAGAGGTGAAGCCAAGTTCGAGCAATGGATTAAATGATGAATCTGAATATTCCAATACTGTGCCAATAATGCGATCAATTTCGCGGTCTGTGACTGCAGCAAGTGGCAGACGACCAACAAGATAGATGTCGCCATCGCTATTAATTGCAAAGGCGACGCCACGCATTGCTGTGTTTTTGCGCAGACACCACTCATGAACGCCAGCAGCATTCTCATCTGGCCTGCGAATTACAAAGGCATTGATGCTTAATGAGTGGTCACCAACAATGAGAGCTAGATGAGTTTGAAGTTTCTTCTCACCAGGAAGTGTGATCAGAAAGGTATTCTCATCTTTGCGTTCAAAATCAAGGGCATGCGAATCAAGAAATTCTTCAATAATGATGCGAGGATCGATGGCAGCCATTTAACTACTGACGCTGGAGCGCTGCGCTTGTCCTGAGAGAATACGATCGTAAATATCTAGTGTGCCTCGTGCAGTTGTTTCCCAACCAAAGTGCGATGCATGCTCAATAGCACCCATAGAGAGCAATACTCGACGTTGTGGTTCGGTAAGTAAGCGAGAAATGACAGATGACCAGGCACGTGGATCGTGGCCATCGACTAATACACCCGAAATTCCATCAGCAACTGCGGTGCGAAGTCCACCGACTGCTGTTGCAACTACTGGAGTTCCACAGGCTTGTGCTTCAAGTGCAACGAGGCCAAAACTCTCTGAATAACTTGGCACACAGACTAAATCTGAGAGGCGATACCACTGTGGCAAATCTTTGCGACTCACTGGTGGCAAGAAAGTAACAATCTCAGAAATATCTAACCAACTTACTAACTCTTTCATCCGTTCCACTTCGGCAGTGTTGCTACCTGATGCCCCACCAATAATGAAGACTTTCAATTTTGCACGCAAGTGTGGTGAGTGCTGCAACATCTGTGCTGTTGCTTGAATCAGAAGTTCTGGGCCTTTATGTGGCTGAATTCGCCCAACGAATGTGAGCACTGATGCATCTGCAGCAATTCCTAAATCTTGACGGGCCCTGGCTCGACCAGATCCCGGTGTGAAATTTGAAAGATCTACGCCAGGTGAAACAACATGAACGATGTCGGGGCAGGCTTCATAGAGCGAGACCAAACTCGCAGCTTCGGCATCAGTATTTGCGATCAGTGCAGCAGCTGCGGCGACAATCTGAGTCTCACCTTGCACTCGAATTGGTGGCTCTGGCGTTTCACCTTCGGCAAGGTTGAGGTTCTTCACTCGCGCCATCGTATGCATCGTGTGAACCAATGGCAGAGCGGTATTTCCTTTGCCCATTGCACCGAGTGCGACTTTGCCGCTGATCCAATAATGAGAATGAATTAGGTCATAGCGCTGCTTTGCAAGAGCTGCCTTGAATTCTTCGGCTAATGCGGGAATTAACTCTGGCAAACGCTCTTTAGTAATTCCGTCAGCAAGGCCACTTCCCAAGTGATGAACTTGCACGTTGGGCGCGAATTCAACAACATCTGGCAGATCGGGATTGGCTCGGCGTGTGAAAATATCTACCGTTACGCCCATTGCAGCCATGCGCTTTGCGCTCTCTGCAACATAAATATTCATACCGCCAGCATCACCGATACCTGCTTGTTCAAGTGGTGATGTGTGCACCATTAATGTGGCAATGCGGCCGTTCATGTCGTAAGTCTATTGCGTCATTCCAAAAGCAGAAAGTTGAGATTTACTCTACGCGCGGAAGAGTGGCCCAGGTATACGCCTGAATCGGAAAGCCATCGCGTGAAATGTCGGTAGATGTGAAGAGTTCGCCATGGACTAATCCATAGAGGCGCTCACCTGCGCCAATTTCATGAGCTGATGGCGCAACATAACCACGATCTAAAACTAATTGAATTTTTGGTCCATCAAATCGTCCCAACCAACCAGCAGTTGTTCCTTCGCTATGAGAAATCATTACTTCTAATACATTGTTTGGTCGCACACTCCAGAAACCAGTTTCCGATGGTCCTACTGAAGTGCGATTTCCATCAGCATCGATGATCCATGACCGTGAGAAGTAGGTAAGAAAGGGACGTCCATCGTGGCTAAAAACAATTTCTTGTTCGTACTCAAAACTTTCAGTATCGGGATAGTCGCCGCGACCTTTGCCGCCCCACATACCAACTAACCATGCAAGTGGATTGAGATCTGGATGTAAGCCTTCTGGAATTGTGAAAACCATTTATCTTCTTACCTATTGCCCTTTCGAAGTGTGCTTACGCCATAAATAATGAGAAAAATTCCGATGCCAATTGCAGCAAGTGCCAGCAAGATCGAAGTGAATAACTCCACTTACTAAGGATACCTACGCGGGAACTATTACCTCTTGGATGGCAGGGATGTTAGCGACAATTAATTCAGCCTCGGTTGGAGTATTTCGTTTGATAACGGCAAGTGCGATATTTCCCAACTCATGGTGGCGTGCAACGCTGCCCATGAAACCGACTCTCGCGCCATCTCGCTCAACATCACTTCCTGATGCAGGAACATCAACGACACTGCCATCGAGATGGAGCATTACTAAGCGACGTGGTGGATTTCCCAGATTGGCAATCTTTGCCACGGTCTCTTGCCCGCGATAGCAACCCTTGTTCATGTGAACCGAGCCGTTGAGAAATCCCAATTCATTGGGGATTGATTTGTGATCAGTATCCACGCCCACTCGTGCTCGTCCGGCGCTAATGCGTTCTGCTTCTAAGGCCCACACTCCAACTTGTTGTGAAGTAAGTTGGAAAGTCTTTTTCATCTCTTCCACTTCGTTCCTAGGAACTAGCGCGAATGGACCACCAATGTCAGTAGCTTCTCCTGGAGCACGAAAGATCACAAAATCATGAGCTATTTGAGGATTCACATCGAGCATGAATTTCATCTTTGTTAAATAGGCAAGAAGTGGTTCGGCATAGCCAGGGTCTAAAACAAGGAATGAGGTTTCGCCATCATCGACCAGATTAAATTGATATTCGATGTGGCCTTGTGGATCAAGGACTAGCGCGCTGATCCATTGACCTGGCGCTAAATTTTCAAGAAATTGAGTGGTGAGCGAGTGAAGCCAAGTCAGACGATCTTTGCCACTAATCGAAAGTATTTCCAGGTGAGATAGATCGGCCCAACCAGTTCCGGAAAGGAGTGCTCGTTGTTCTTTTACTGGATCACCAAAATGCCAGATGGCACCTTTATCGGGGCCGGTTTCAACGAGTGCGTACTCCACGCGATAAATCTAGTCCTCTGGAGTAGTACATGCAGCACAGGTGCCATACACGGCAAAGTGCGTTACATCAGTCTTAAAGCCAAATTCATCGGCGAGTGAATTCACAAATTGCGCTGCTACATCGATTGGCGCATCGGCGGCTGACCCGCAGACACCGCAGACCAGGTGCAGATGAGTGAGCTCCTCGGCTGCGTGATAGGTAGCGCCGCCATGACCCAAGTGAGTATGGAGAACTAATCCCACATTCTCGAGTGTTTCTAAGTTGCGATAAACAGTAGAGAGATTAATTCCTGGATGAGTTTCGCGGACCTTTGCTGCAACTTCTTCAGGTGTTGCATGTCCTAAAGAGCGCACTGCGGAAAGTACTAATTCGCGCTGAGGTGTGAGGCGCAAACCCTTATCGCGTAATTCATGTTGATCGGCCATGTGGCAACCTTACTTAATCTTTGATTTCAATAATGAGATCTACCGGTGCGCCCTGCTGAGCTTGTACTTTTACTTCCTCTCGCGCACCTGCTGCAAGGACTACAACAGTCCAAGCACCAGGTGCAGCGAAGAAGCGGAACTGACCCTGCGCATTCGTAGGAACTTCGGCGGTGAACTCTCCGGCAGAATCGAGCAAGCGAACGTAGGCATTAGTAACCGGTGCACCATTTGGTACGCCGTCATTTACTCCTGCACGTAGAACTGCACCCTGAATAATGCTCTGGGATGCAACATCAACGCCTGCTAGATCTGGACCCCCTGGAGTCGCACCGCAAGTTCGCATTATGCGCCGAGTGCTACAGGAACGCCGACGAGTGAACCGTATTCAGTCCATGAACCGTCGTAGTTCTTAACATTTTTTACTTCAAGCAACTCGTGAAGCACAAACCACGAGAATGCAGAACGCTCACCGATGCGGCAATAAGCAATTGTGTCTTTTGCGAGATCTACTCCTGCGCCAACATAAAGTGCCTTCAACTCATCATCTGATTTGAAAGTGCCATCTTCATTTGCAGCCTTGGACCACGGAATGTTCTTGGCAGTTGGAATGTGGCCCTTAATCTGGCCACTTTCTTGTGGCAAGTGAGCCGGAGCTGCTAATTCACCAGAGAACTCTTGTGGTGAGCGAACATCGACGATATTTGATTTACCGATTTCTGCAATAACTTCATCGCGAAAGGCGCGAATTGAATTATCGCGCTCCTTAGCAACATAGCGAGTAGCAGTACGGCTTGGCACTGCAGTCACAAGCGGGCGCGCATCGAGCTCCCAGCGCTTGCGTCCACCATCAAGTAGGCGAACATCTTGGTGACCATAAACCTTGAAATACCAGAATGCATAAGTAGCAAACCAGTTGTTATTGCCGCCATAAAGAATGACTGTGGTGTCATTGGAGATGCCAAACTTCGAAAGTAGCGCCTCGAACTTATCCTTTGAGATGAGATCGCGAATGAGTCCATCTTGGAGATCATCGCGCCAGTGAAAGCGAATTGAATTCTCGATGTGGCCGATGTCGTAGAGAGTGGTGTCTTCATCAACTTCAACAATTACTACCTTTGGATTATTAATATTTTCAGCAACCCAATCAGCTGAAACAAGTGAAGTCTTACGTGTCATGTGTGAAACCTTTCGTTAATTAGCGAGTACGAAGACGCAGGGCAATGAGATAGATCTCGCAGCCCAGGCAGAAATTAAAAGCGGCATTAAGAAAGGCGGCGAAGAGTGCGCCACCGACTGCGACAGTGAAGAGAGCACTTGAACCAAGAATTGCTCCCAAGAGACCCGCAAGCGCAAAACCTAAACCGACTTTCTGAGCAAACTGTGGTGGGCGAACATCTTCCAACTCAGGCTTGCCTTTGAGTAGTGGCTTTACTGCATTTCGGAAAATTGCGGCATACGGTGTGAACTGTGGACCTTTAAATGCACCGATAGCAAAGACAATCGCTTGTAGACCAATCACGATTGCTGAGTGAGTAACTAGCGCTGTTGCCAACACCAGTGTTGTGAGTACTGCAGAAAAGCGTGGACCCCGTGAGTCGATTACGGTGGGAGAAGATATATTCCGAGAAATTACTTGAGTCATTCTGTTCCTTTGTAAAAGTAGTTATGGATGTGAAAGTTTTTTAAAAGAACTTCACATACGACATAACGAGCCAGCTAAGCGGCCGAAATCTAAAACGCGGCGCTTAGTGAAGAAACTTGGCTCAATGCGGAACATGGTTGAATTCTAAATTAGCCAGTGCTTTCTACCTAATTGCGAGTAATTCGCAAGAGTTATTGCACTTGAGCCAGGGATTTAAGCACTTGTTCACGCTTAGGTGCGCCCACTGCACGGCCAACTTCCACTCCTGCTGCATTGAGAATCAGGGTCGTAGGAGTCGAGCGAATATCTAGTTCGCGCACCAGTTCTAAATTCGATTCCGCATCTAAATGAATGTGCGCGACATCTGGTAATTGTGAAGTGATGTCTTCCAATAAGGATCGGGTGGCGCGACATGGGGCACAGAAGACAGTTGAGAATTGCAGCAGCGTTACTCGCGAGCCCAGCGGTGCGCCAAGTTGGGCGGCGGTGAGAGCACCTTTTCCGGCACCAGATTTCGTACGAATTCGCCCCCGAGAGCTCTTATGCCAGAAGCCATACGCGCTAGCGAGTGCTAACACGATCACGATTGGAGCAAGTGATTTCACAGCGCTATCCTTACCTAATTATCGCCACCTGACAAAGCGGTCAGATTTGGCAGATTAATCCGCAGGAGAAAAAAGTGGCTCGCGTACTTTTACTCACCAATACTCTTGGTGCTAGCGCTGAAGTCCTACCTGCACTCGGTTTGCTTCAACATCAAGTTCGCATTCTTCCTGCAGAGGCAAGCGTGCTCGTTGATGTCCCAGAAGTTGATGTTGTACTTCTTGATGCACGTCGTGATCTTCCTGGTGCAAAGTCACTCACAAAATTAATGAACACAACTGGTATCAGTGCGCCAATCATCATCATTACAACTGAGGGTGGCCTCTCTGCGATGACTGCAGATTGGCAAGTCTGCGATGTCATTCTCGATACTGCCGGTCCCGCCGAAGTCGAAGCGCGCATTCGAATTGCACTCGGTGAGCACCTTGCCGCTACTAGCGCTGCCAACCCAAGTGCTGGTGAAATTCGCACCGGTGACATTGTGATTGATGAAGCCTCTTACACCGCAAAACTTAAAGGCGTCACACTTGATCTCACCTTTAAAGAATTTGAGCTATTGAAATTCTTCGCACAGCATCCTGGTCGAGTTTTCACTCGTGCTCAATTGCTCCAAGAGATCTGGGGTTATGACTACTTCGGTGGCACTCGCACTGTTGATGTTCATATCCGTCGCTTGCGCGCGAAGTTAGGTGCAGAATTTGAATCCATCATCGGCACTGTGCGCAATGTTGGGTATCGCTTTACGCTCTCTAAAGTTTAAGTTTTATTCGACGCTAAAGGTAAAAAGCGCCTCAACATAATGCTCGCCAACAATTCCTAATTTAGCTGCATCACTAGGTGCGCTCATAGGTTGTAGCGAAACTGAGTCATTATCTTCGGTGTTTACTCCCCACCACGGTGCATCACTTTCAATGTCAATCCGCGCTGCGTTGCCCCAAACAATTGCTGGAACGCCAGAAATTTCAGTGAATTGATCATCCCAAGGTCCACTCGTTGGTGAAATTAATTTTCCACCACTTGAAAGATCTAACGGAATTTTCTCATCATCGCGCGCTAGCATCTTCTTGGCAGTAAAGATCACTTCGGCGGAATCGCCTTGGTCGAGATCGCGATTAAACCAAGGATGTAAACCCAGCCAGGCTGGAAGTTCGCAATTACCTGCGTCGTACTCAATGCTCCA
>JBAXNY010000025.1:0-11395 GCA_037133535.1 Actinomycetes bacterium | reverse complement strand
AGCAAGCGGCTCATAATCGCTGTGTCGTGGGTTCAAATCCCGCTCCCGCTACCAAAGTTCATGCGTGATCACAAAGGTGATTTCGCGCTCGTGAAGAAGGTCAGGTACTCTGACCTTCTTCTGAGAGTGTTGAGAGAAAGAGGAGATCATGGCAAGCAAGTCCGCGGACGTTCGTCCGAAAATCACCATGGCCTGCGTTGATTGCAAAGAGCGCAACTACATCACTAAGAAGAATCGTCGCAACGATCCAGATCGCATGGAACTTAAGAAGTTCTGTCCACGTTGCAAGTCATCCACACTTCACCGCGAAACTCGTTAATGCTCAATCCCGAATCAGTCGGGCGCACCTTTCCTGGTGTAGATGAAGTAAGAGTTACCCAAGAAGAAATCACTGAGTTTGCTCGCGTTATTGGCGAGAGCTCATTTGATGTAGCACCACCGACATTTGCAATTCGCCTGACGCTCGCACAATCACAAGCCATTCTCTCTGACCCATCCGTGGGGCTGGATTGGTCGCGCGTTGTGCATGGCGATCAGAAGTTTGAACTCCACCGTCCGATAGTTGCCGGAGATGTACTTCGCTGCGCATCGACCATTGAGAATTACAAAGTTGCGGCTGGCAATGAGATTGTCACAATTCGAACCGATGTTCTCTCTGCTGACGAGTTAGTTGTGGAGACTTGGTCCACGTTGGTGGTGCGGGCATGAGTCGAGTGGGCGAAGTAATTCCAGAGCGTTCATTCATCATCAATCGCGCACTGCTGAAGGCCTATGCCGATGCAAGTGGTGATCAAAATCCGATCCATCAATCAGAGGATTTCGCTAAGTCTGTTGGTCTGCCCGATGTGATTTGCCATGGCATGTTGACTATGGCGCTCGCCGGGAAATTCCTTACCGATTTCGTTGGCGGCAGTCGCAATGTCAGCTCATTCTCTTCCCGCTTTGTTAAACCAGTCGTAGTCCCAGCTGGCACAGATGTGGCCCTGTTCATTTCAGGAGTGGTCACATCCGATCTAGGCGATGGGCGCTATCAAATTGATCTCACCGCGATGTGTAATGGTGTGAAAGTTCTTGGAATGGCCAAGGCCGTTGCTAGCCTTAATTCATGACCGAGTTATCGAAACATACGAGTCTGCGGGTTGGCGGCACCGCAGGTAAATTCGTAGAAGTCAGTAACGAAGCAGAAATCGTTGCTGCGCTGCAAAGTGCGGGCAGCGATCCAGTTTTGATTCTTGGCGGCGGCACCAACCTTTTAATTAGTGATGAGGGATTTGCTGGAACTGTTATTCACATTGCTAATTCCAATATTGCGAGCGAAGTCGATGCCTGCAGTGGCGCCACTCTAACAATTGGCGCTGGTCAGAATTGGGATGAGTTAGTAGCAATTACTGTTGAACGCGGCTTTGCTGGCCTTGAAACTTTGAGTGGAATTCCTGGCACAGTGGGTGCGGCACCGATTCAAAACATTGGTGCATACGGCCACGAAGCGAGTGAATTTATTACACAAGTGCGCACCTATGATCGACAAACTCAGCAGATCAAAACATTTACCAATAGCGAGTGTGACTTTAGCTACCGCCATTCTCATTTCAAAGATGCAGCAGGCAGATACATAGTTATTTCCGTTTCATTCCAATTGCGCATGGGCGAGCAAACGACGCCGATTCGATATGAAGAATTAGCAGTGCAACTCGGTGTGAAGGTGGGGGAAAAGGTTTCATTAAAGGCCGCGCGTGATGCAGTTCTAGAAATTCGCGGACGCAAGGGAATGCTCATTAACCAATCTGATCCTGATTCATGGTCGGCTGGCTCTTTCTTTACCAATCCGATTGTCACCGCAGATGTGGCTGCAAAGTTGCCAGAAGGTGCACCGCGATGGCCACAAAGTGATGGTCGAGTAAAAGTTTCAGCAGCGTGGTTAATGGAACATGCCGGTGTTGAGAAAGGTCTACTGAGCAAAGGTGCAGGAATTTCCACAAAGCATGTATTGGCAATTACCAATCGCGGCAGTGCAACAGCGGCAGATCTCATCACTCTTGCGCAATTAGCACGTAATAAAGTGCGTGATACCTTCGGAATAACACTGGAGCCAGAAGTAAATTTAGTTGGGGTTAGCCTTCAGTAATTAGCTTTTTAATTCGCGCAACACCTTCGACGATGTCCTCATCGCTGGTTGCGTAAGAAAAGCGCAAGTAACCCGATGGTCCAAATGCCTCACCTGGAACTGCAGCAACTTCCACTTCCTCCAAAATCAAGGTTGCTAATTCTGCTGACGTCTTTGGTGTTTTACCGCGAATGGTTTTTCCAAGTACTCCCTTTACAGATGGATATACATAGAAAGCACCTTGTGGAGTAGGGCATTCAAAGCCTGGAATCTCGTTGAGTAATTTCACAATGAGATCTCGGCGACGAGCGAATGCCTCTCCCATTTTATGAACTGCAGAGAGATCGCCATTGAGCGCTGCAATCGCAGCTCGCTGTGAAACGTTCGAAACGTTGCTCGAGAGATGTGATTGGAGATTGGTCGCTGCCTTAATGACATCTTTAGGGCCGATCATCCAACCCACTCGCCAACCAGTCATTGCGTAAGTCTTTGCAACACCATTGAGAATGATTGTTGTATCTGCAAGTCCTGGCACTAGTACTGGAAGGCTTGGGGCTTTCGCGCCGTCGTAGAGTAAGTGCTCGTAAATTTCATCGGTGATAACCCAGATCTCATTCTTGAGTGCCCACTCACCAATTGCTTTAACTTGCTCTGTTGAATAGACCGAGCCAGTGGGATTACTTGGCGAACAGAAAAGTAGCGCCTTAGTCTTTGGTGTGCGTGCCTTCTCTAACTGTTCAACAGTGACAAGATAGTTCTGAGTTTCATCGGCAAATACTTCAACTGATACTCCGCCAGCTAATTTGATGCACTCTGGATATGTAGTCCAGTAAGGAGCGGGAAGAATAACTTCATCACCGGGATTAATAATTGTCGCAAAAGATTCATAGACGGCCTGCTTGCCACCATTGGTAACAAGAACTTGGTCTGCCGTAATTTCATATTGTGAATCGCGCATCGTCTTCTTGACAATTGCATCGCGCAATTCTGGAAGACCAGGTGTTGGTGTGTAACGGTGGTTCGCGACCTTGCCAGCGGCATCGATTGCAGCAGCAACGATGTAATCAGGTGTTGGAAAATCTGGTTCACCTGCACCGAAACCAATCACGGGACGCCCAGCGGCTTTGAGTGCTTTGGCTTTGCTATCTACTGCGAGTGTGGCCGATTCAGCGATACTTGCGATTCGGGTCGAAATCCGTGGCTTTGTCATGGGGCAAGTCTGCCTTATGCGCGAAAGTGCGCAATTCGCTGCGGGCAAATTCACCAGTTAGACCTAAGGCCCCTTCTGCGTCTAAAGTATGCGCCCTGACGATTATGGCTTCTTTGCCATGCCCGTCTGAAGGGCAGTAGCTCAACTGGCCAGAGTTCCGGTCTCCAAAACCGGCGGTTGGGGGTTCAAGTCCCTCCTGCCCTGCAGAGATCGAAGAAGAAAAAGAAGAATGAAAAAGTACGTACCGATAGAAGAGGAGGCGCACGATGGCTGATGTAATTCACGGCGATGCAGAATCACCTGCCGCAAAACTTAATGTCTTTGCACGTGTTGGCCTTTTCTATCGCCAAGTTGTTTCTGAGTTAACAAAAGTTGTTTGGCCAACTCGTAAGCAACTCACCACCTACACATCTGTTGTGTTGGTGTTCGTAACTTTCATCATTGCAGTTGTTTCGTTGATCGATTTAGTTCTGACAAAGATCGTCTTCTGGGTATTTGGATAAGGGCGCGAAATGACAACTGAGAATTTAAACGGCGATCCAGTAATGGATCCATTTGAGGCTGCGCTGGCTGCCAGTGCAACTGAAGATACAACTGTGGCATCAACTGCCGTGGGTGTAGTCGAAGTTGAAGCAGAAGTTTCTGAGGCGCCTACCGATCTTGGCGTCGATGAAGATGGCGACATCATCGATGATCCCAACGATCCCAACACTGAATTTCGTAAGGCACTTCGCACTGCAGCAGGTGAGTGGTTTGTAATTCACTCATACGCAGGCTATGAGAAGAAAGTTAAAGATGCGTTAGAGAATCGCATTAAGTCTTTAACTATGAAGGAATACATCTTCCAAGTTGAAGTTCCAGAAGAGACAGTTATTGAAATCAAGAATGGTGAGCGCAAGCCAGTAAAGCGCAACATATATCCTGGTTATGTTCTCGTTCGCATGGAGCTCACTGATGATTCATGGGTTGCAGTTCGCAACACACCAGGCGTCACCGGCTTCGTAGGGAATGCGCATCACCCAAGCCCATTGAGCATGGATGAAGTTGAGAAGATTCTTGCGCCACGTCCACAGAAGAAGTCAGATAAGCCAGAGATTCGCGTTGTTGATTTCGAAATCGGTGAATCAGTAACTGTTATGGATGGCCCATTTGCAACCTTGCCAGCATCGATCTCCGAGATCATGCCAGAGCAAGCCAAGCTCAAAGTTTTGGTTTCGATCTTCGGACGCGAAACTCCAGTTGAACTCTCCTTTAACCAAGTACAGAAGCTCTAAAGAAACTACAAAGAAAGAGAAGCGACCATGGCACCAAAGAAGAAGGTAACTGCACTCATCAAGTTGCAGATTCAAGCTGGCGCGGCAACACCTGCGCCACCAGTGGGTCCTGCCCTTGGTCAGCATGGTGTGAACATCATGGAGTTCGTTAAGGCGTATAACGCTGCGACTGAATCTCAAAAGGGACAGATCATTCCAGTAGAGATCAGCGTCTACGAAGATCGTTCATTCACTTTCATCACAAAGACTCCACCGGCATCTCGCTTGATCCTTAAAGCAGCTGGCGTTGAAAAGGGTTCAGCAGTTCCACACAAGGACAAGGTTGCCAACATCACCAAGTCACAAGTGGAAGAGATTGCCAAAGTTAAAATGGAAGATCTCAATGCCAACGATCTCGCAGCAGCGAGTTTGATCATTGCCGGTACTGCTCGCTCAATGGGCATCACAGTAAACGGCTAAGAAAAAGATAATAAAGAAGAATTCTTAATCCACCCCGGATTGAGAAGTGGGAGAACCTCGCTGGTTCGTTACACCACAACCGAGGAAGTTGAAGAGATTCAACTTGTTAGAGGAGCGAAATGAAGCGCAGTAAGAAGTACACCGAAGCAGCAAAGAAGATCGAGAAGGATCGTCTTTACACTCCACTTGAGGCAGTAACTCTTGCCCGGGAGACATCCACTGTTAAGTACGACGCAACTGTTGAAGTTGCATTGCTACTTGGTGTGGATCCAAAGAAGGCAGATCAAGCGATCCGCAGCACCGTTAACTTGCCACACGGAACCGGTAAGACTGCCCGCGTTCTTGTATTCGCAGGTGGCGAGCGCGCAGAAGCAGCACGTGCTGCTGGCGCCGACATTGTTGGCGCAGATGAATTAATCGAAGAGGTTGCTAAAGGTCGCCTCGATTACGACGCAGTTGTTGCAACTCCAGATTTGATGGGCAAAGTTGGTCGCCTTGGAAAGGTTCTTGGACCTCGTGGTCTTATGCCAAATCCAAAGACTGGCACTGTTACTACCGATGTTGCAAAGGCTGTTACTGACATCAAAGGTGGAAAGATTGAATTCCGCGTTGATAAGGATTGCAATCTTCACTTCATTATTGGAAAAGCATCCTTTACTGCAGTACAACTCTCCGAGAATTACTCAGCAGCTCTAGAAGAAGTTATGCGCGCAAAGCCAAACTCATCTAAGGGTCGCTACATCCGCAAGGCAGTTGTCTCCACAACGATGGGACCTGGCGTTCAGGTAGATCCCAACATCGTCCGCGAAGGCGTCTCAGCCGAGTAATACCCAAGTTTGACGAGGGTTGGCCGCCTGGCTTACCCTTGCCAACATCACCAAAGACCGCTGGTCTGATTGAGTTCGAAAGAGCGCAATCGCTAAATGTCGAGAGACAGCCCGCGTAGGTTCTCACGGAAAACCCGTGCGCTCCTGCGCAACGGGTTTTTTGCATTTAGCAGCGGAACTTTAGATGCACCACCTCACTAGAAAGGTGAACCGAATGGCTCGCCCAGATAAAGCAGCTGCAGTAGCTGAGCTCACTGAAGATTTCCGTACTGCAAATGCAACTGTATTAACCGAGTACCGCGGCTTGACCGTTGGTGCCATGAAACAACTTCGTCGCGCACTTGGTGCCGATACGAAGTACTCCGTTGTGAAGAACACGCTGACCAAGATTGCCGCAAAAGATGCTGGTGTAGAGATTGCACCAGAGTTGCTTGCCGGACCATCTGCAGTTGCTTTCATCAAGGGCGATCCCATTGATGCAGCAAAGAGTCTTCGTGATTTCCAGAAGGAGAATCCACTTCTCATTATTAAAGGTGGCATCTTCGAGGGAAAGAATGTTTCTGTAGCTGAAATCATGAAGCTTGCTGACCTTGAGTCCCGTGAGGTTCTCCTGGCTAAGTTGGCTGGCGCAATGAAGGCAACTATGGCAAATGCAATCCGCACTATCGATGCACTTCGTGCAAAGAAAGAAGCGGGCGAACCAGCAGCACCAGCCGCTGTTGTTGAGGCACCAGTTGCCGAGGCGGCACCAGTTGTTGAGGCACCAGCTGCAGAAGCAGTAGTAGAAGAAGTTGCTGAAGTTTCGACTCCAGCAGAAGAGGCTGCACCAGCGGCTGAATCAACTGAAGAGTCACCTAACTAACCGACACCAACCCCGCACGAGCTAATTGCGAAAGCGTTGGCGTCGGGCTTAAACGAAAAGGAATACGAACATGGCAAAGATCAGCACTGAAGATCTATTGAGCCAATTCAAGGAAATGACCTTGGTTGAACTCTCAGACTTCGTAAAGTCATTTGAAGAGGCATTCGATGTGAAGGCTGCAGCACCAGTTGCAGCGGCAGCAGCAGGTGGCGCAGCAGCAGGTGGCGCAGCCGAAGCACAAGATGAGTTCACACTTATACTTGATGAAGCTGGTTCACAGAAGATTGCAGTTATCAAGGAAGTTCGCGCAATCAATTCAAGCCTTGGCCTAAAAGAGGCGAAGGATTTGGTTGATGCAACTCCAGCAACTTTGATGGAGAAGGCTTCTAAGGAAGCAGTCGATAAGGCAAAGGCAGCCCTTGAAGCAGCTGGCGCAAAGGTCACCATCAAGTAATTTCCAAGAAGTACTTCATCGGAAGTAATCTTGGATAAGAGAGCTTGGCTACCTCGGTAGCGGATAGGGCGTAGGTCGCAATTGCGATCTGCGCTCTTCTCTCTTTCCCTTCTCTCTCCCCCTTACTTTCTTTCGGGGAGTTTCGGAGGCTTTTCCGCATGGGCGATTTCAAGGCCCTTTGTGGAAAGGGGTGCGCTCGCTGAGATCCGGTGGTATAAGCCCTCAGTTGGACAGAAAGCAGGGCCGCCCGATACCCTTCACCTTCGCACAAATTTCCTGATGGTCAATGCATATAGCGGCTGAGACCTGATTGCCGTGCGTTCCTCAAAACTGTTCGGAAGGACACCTCTTGGCCGCGTCTAAATCAAAATCAAATGCTCCTCGCCGTATCTCATTTGCAAAAATTCAAGAGCCCCTCGAAGTACCAAACCTCTTAGCGCTACAGACAGAGAGCGTTGACTGGTTACTGGGAAATAGCGCATGGCGTGCTCGTATTGCAGATGCAGCTTCACATACATCTAATGAACT
This sequence comes from Actinomycetes bacterium, assembly GCA_037133535.1. Taxonomy (GTDB): domain Bacteria; phylum Actinomycetota; class Actinomycetes; order Nanopelagicales; family Nanopelagicaceae; genus WLQV01. The sequence goes on along the minus strand of JBAXNY010000025.1, from coordinate 3,677 downwards.
ACCACAGCAATCTGGTTTAGAAGAGATCTTTGAGGAGATCTCACCAATCGAAGATTTCCAAGGAACGATGTCGCTCTCATTCCGCGACCATCGCTTCGAGCCACCTAAGTACACAATCGCGCAATGCAAAGAGCGCGACATGACTTATTCGCAACCACTCTTCGTTACAGCTGAATTTATCAATAACGAGACTGGCGAAATTAAGCAACAGACTGTTTTCATGGGCGACTTCCCAGTGATGACACAACGCGGAACATTTATTATCAACGGTACAGAGCGCGTAGTTGTTTCCCAGCTCGTACGTTCACCTGGTGTGTATTTCGAGCGCACCATCGAAAAGACATCTGATAAAGATATTTTCACTTCAAAGATTATTCCTAGCCGCGGTGCTTGGTTGGAATTTGAAGTTGATAAGAAGGACTTAGTTGGCGTTCGCATCGATCGCAAGCGCAAGCAATCAGTAACAGTATTTTTGAAGGCACTTGGTTGGAGCGAAGAAGAAATTCGCGAAAACTTCGGCGAGTACGAGTCAATGATGCTCACACTTGAGAAGGACACTGTTAAGACTCAGGATGAAGCCCTCCTTGATATCTACCGCAAGTTGCGTCCTGGCGAGCCTCCTACAAAGGAAGCAGCACAGACTCTTATCGAGAACCTTTACTTCAAGCCAAAGCGTTATGACTTGGCAAAAGTTGGTCGCTTTAAGATCAATAAGAAGCTTGGTCTTGATCATGAATTGCGTCAGAGCATTCTTACTATTGAAGATATCGTTGCAACGATTAAGTATCTCGTTGCACTCCATAAGGGCGAGGCCCTTATGGAATACGGTCGCGAAGTTCGCGTAGAGAAGGACGATATCGATCACTTCGGTAATCGTCGCCTTCGTACCGTTGGTGAATTAATTCAGAATCAAGTTCGCACTGGTCTTTCTCGTATGGAGCGCGTAGTTCGCGAACGTATGACAACCCAAGATGTCGAAGCGATCACACCACAGACTCTGATTAACATCCGTCCAGTGGTTGCCTCAATTAAGGAGTTCTTCGGAACTTCTCAGTTGTCACAATTTATGGATCAGACCAATCCACTCTCTGGTCTTACACATAAGCGTCGTCTTTCAGCGCTCGGACCTGGTGGTCTCTCACGTGATCGCGCTGGCTTCGAAGTTCGCGACGTTCACCCATCTCACTACGGACGTATGTGTCCGATTGAAACTCCAGAAGGTCCGAACATCGGTCTTATTGGTTCACTTGCAACTTATGCACGTGTAACACCATTTGGTTTTATTGAAACTCCTTATCGCAAGGTCACCAACGGTCGCGTTACTGACAAGGTTGATTACCTCACTGCAGATCAAGAAGATGAGCACATCATCGCTCAGGCAAATGCACCGTTGACTGCAGATAGTCACTTCGCAGATGCTCGCGTTCTTGTTCGCAAGCGCGGTGGCGAAGTGGAATACATCCCAGCTGATGAAGTTGATTACATGGACGTTTCACCACGTCAGATGGTTTCTGTTGCAACAGCGATGATTCCATTCCTAGAGCACGATGACGCTAACCGCGCATTGATGGGCTCTAACATGATGCGTCAATCAGTCCCACTTGTTCGCGCACAAGCACCATTTGTTGGTACTGGCATGGAGTTCCGCGCCGCAGTTGATGGTGGCGATGTTCTTCTTGCACCACGTCCTGGTGTTGTTGCCAGCGTTGATGCGCGCGATGTAACAATTTTGAATGATGCAGCTACTGATCCAGATGGCGAGATTCGCGCTACTAAATCTGGCAAGGTCGGCGGAATCACTCCAACCAAGATTCAAATCCAAGATGGCGAAACTAACTTGGTCGAGGAGTACGACATCTCCGGCCACCTTTCGGCTTATAACCGCAAGACCTGGAAGTCATGGAAGATTGTTGTAAAGCCAGGCGATTTCGTTCGCGAAGGTGAAGCAATTCTTACCGGTCCAGTCGGCGCAATTAACGCTGAGAAGGATGGCGAAGTGTTGCCATTCGTTGGTCAAACTCTTGAAGTGAAGAACGATGAAGGTGGAGCAGATTATTACGACGTACCTGAGTACGAAGTGAAATCTGTTGGAACTTCTCGTCAATGGAAGATCTCACTCCACGAAGGTGATGTAGTTGCAGTTGATGCGATTTTGGCTGATGGCCACTTGGAATCAAACTTCGTTGAGAAGTTCGTTCGCTCTAACCAAGGCACCAGCCGCAATCAGAAGGTCGTAGTTTCTGAAGGTCAGAAAGTTGATTCAGGCAGCGTTATTGCCGATGGTCCTTGCACCGATCAAGGTGAAATGGCACTTGGTAAGAACTTGCTCGTGGCATTTATGTCATGGGAAGGTCACAACTACGAGGATGCAATTATCTTGTCACAGCGTTTAGTACAAGATGATGAGCTCACTTCAATTCACATTGAGGCATACGAAGTTGATGCACGCGACACCAAGCTTGGTGCCGAAGAGATCACTCGTGACATCCCTAACGTTTCCGAAGAAGTTCTCGCTGATCTCGATGAGCGCGGAATTATTCGTATTGGAGCCGATGTGGTTCCTGGTGACATTCTGGTTGGAAAGGTAACGCCAAAGGGCGAAACTGAACTCACACCAGAAGAGCGTTTGCTCCGTGCAATTTTCGGTGAGAAGGCGCGCGAAGTTCGCGACACCTCACTCAAAGTTCCACACGGTGAGTCCGGCAAAGTAATCGATGTCAAAATCTTCGAATCAGAAGAGGGCTTCGAACTTCCAGCTGGCGTCAACCAACTTGTTCGCGTTTATGTTGCACAGAAGCGCAAGATTCAAGATGGTGACAAGCTCGCTGGTCGCCACGGTAATAAGGGTGTTATCTCCAAGATTCTTCCGCAGGAAGATATGCCCTTCTTGGAAGATGGAACACCTGTCGATGTAATTCTTAATCCACTCGGTGTACCAGGACGTATGAACGTCGGCCAGGTTCTCGAACTCCACTTAGGTTGGGTTGCGAAGACTGGTTGGGATCTCAGCGGCGTTGATGAAGCGTGGCAGAAGCATCTCAAGGACATTGGCGCAGATAAGGGAGCACCAGGAACTAACTTGGCAACTCCAGTATTCGATGGCGCTAAAGAGGAAGAAGTTATGGGCCTACTCGGCGCCACACTTCCTAACCGCGATGGTGTTCAACTTATTGGCACAACTGGAAAGACTCGACTCTTTGATGGTCGAAGTGGCGAGCCATACCCAGCTCCAATCTCAGTTGGTTACATGTACATCTTGAAGCTCCATCACTTGGTGGATGACAAGATTCACGCACGTTCAACTGGTCCATACTCAATGATCACTCAGCAACCACTTGGTGGAAAAGCACAATTTGGTGGTCAGCGATTTGGTGAGATGGAGGTGTGGGCGCTCGAAGCGTACGGCGCTGCTTACACCTTGCAAGAGTTGCTCACAATTAAATCTGATGACGTGCTCGGTCGCGTCAAGGTTTACGAAGCAATTGTTAAGGGCGAAAACATTCCTGAACCAGGCATCCCTGAGTCATTCAAGGTACTTATCAAGGAAATGCAATCTCTCTGCCTCAATGTAGAAGTACTTTCCTCAGAAGGTGTCGCAATTGAAATGCGCGATACCGATGATGAAGTGTTCCGTGCCGCCGAAGAGCTAGGTATCAACTTGTCACGAGTTGAGCCAA
>JBAXNY010000024.1:0-12071 GCA_037133535.1 Actinomycetes bacterium | reverse complement strand
GTGGGATTTCGTTTAATGACGTAGTACTGCTGACCCCATGTCCAAATATTTGTTGTTGTCCAATAAATTAAAACACCGATGGGAAAGTTCACACCAGAGATTGCAAAGATCAGTGGAAATAAATACAACATGATCTTCTGCTGTTGCAACATCATGTTGTTACTTGAATCCATCTTCGGCATTCCCTTGCGCATAAGTTGGCGCTGAGTGGTGAATGTTGTAATCGACATAATTGCAATAAGAAGAATGGTGACGAGCTTTGTTGTTGCATTGGTCGAACCTAAAAATGTTGAGGCAATCGGTGCACCGAAGACCTTCGCTTGAGCGGCGCTCTCTACATCGACTTGGGTGAGAACTCCATGTGGTTGAGGTGGATTCTTTCCAATTCCATTGAGCACAGTAAATAGGGCGAAGAAGATTGGTGCTTGAGCCAGAATCGGGAAGCAGGATGCAAGTGGATTTGTCTTGTGCTCTTTGTAGAGCTTCATCATCTCTTCAGATTGCTTCTGTCGATCATCCTTATATTTACTTTGAATTGTTTTGAGGTGTGGCTGCAAAGCAGTGAGTGCGCGCTGACTCTTGATCTGCTTAACGAAGAGTGGAATCAAAATAATACGGATCAGAATTACCAGACCGATGATTGCAAAGCTCCAGGACACTCCACTATTGGCGCCAAAGATCGGCTTGAGTAATTTATGGATGGAGATAATGACCCAAGAAACGGCGATATATAAGGGGTTTAGGATACTTCCCATTAGTTGGCTACTTCCAATCGTGAGGTTGTAATTTTTCGTTCTGGAACATAATCCACGCCACCGTAGGACCATGGATTGCATCGCACTAAACGCCACAACGCCATCGCAACTCCACGAATACCAAAGCGGGTAATTGCAGTGAGTGCGTAGTTAGAACAAGATGGGTAGTACTTACAACGGGGAACAAATGCTGGGGAAATCCACTTTTGATATCCGATAATTAAAAATTTAACTGACGCCTTCATCGCGCCACCTCAGCCTTAGCTACCAGTGCTGCAATGAGCGAAGTGGTTTCTTCTTGAAGTGATCCACTCGTTGCACTTGGCAAGGCGCGAATGACAAGAAGAGAGCCGGCAGGAAGAGTTGAAATGCTCTGCGCAATGCCATGTCGGATGGCACGAGCAACACGATGGCGAGTGACAGATCCACCAACTGACTTACTCACTACTAATCCGCAACGAGGCAGATCGCCAAGTTCAGGCTGCACAAAGATATATCCGACGAGCGAGCGCCCTGTGACACGAGTTCCAGTCTTTGTTGCGCGCGAGAAATCTAATGGTGAGGTGAGTCGGTATTTCTTAGGTAGCACGTCGAGATCAATCGCGAACGTTGGTCTACGAGTTACGCGGAGAGGCGAAGACGACCCTTGGCGCGGCGAGCTGCAAGAACTGCGCGGCCGCCACGTGTTGCCATACGTGCACGGAAGCCGTGCTTCTTGGCGCGACGGCGAACATTCGGCTGAAAGGTGCGCTTTGTCATGGTGACTCCTAAAAATTTTTATCTGCGGGGAACTGCTTGTGCTCACTGACGCTCAGATGAGAAGGTAACGGTAGAGCCCGAGGGTAAGGGCGGTCAAACCGGCCCCTGCCTACGCCTACTCCTTCAAGGAGGAGTTGAGGGTTGTGGATAACCACTTGATTTCCGCTCAGAAAGGCTCTACTTTTCGCTTCCCTCCACAGGGAAATCGATCAGAAGGCAGAGCTAGCCCGCTCTTACTCATCGGTAAGGGCTCTCAACCCAAGGTTTAGACCACAGCCTGTGGATAAGCATGTGTACAACCTATTTTGCAGAATCGACCCTTTGGAGAGGCCCATGGATACCCCCGATTTATTACCCGAGGCCCTTCCCGTTGCCAGCGATCTCGCATTTCTTATGGGGCTCTGGAGCCGCACCATCGATGCCGTTGCATCTGATGCGCCTCAGCACCGCGCCTTCCTCTCTCTTACTCGTCCGGTCGGACTTCTTAAGGGAAATGGCGCAACCAATCTTCTCGTTGCCGCCCCTAATGCATTTGCTAAAGATGTTTTAGAGACTCGCCTTCGTAGCGCTGTCACAGATTTTCTCTCCACTGAATTAGGCGAGCGCATCAACATCGCTGTCATCATCGATGAAGCCCTCGAAGTTGCTAGCCCTCCTGCACCAGAGGTAGAAATCATTAACGCTCGCGCCGGCACTGGTCGTGATGAGCAGATGTACTCAGAAAATTCCAAGAGCAATAAGAGCGTTGAGCAATCACAACTCAATCCTCGTTACATTTTCGAAACTTTTGTGATCGGTGCATCCAATCGCTTTGCACATGCTGCAGCTGTTGCAGTAGCTGAAGCCCCCGCAAAGGCTTATAACCCGCTATTTATTTACGGTGAATCCGGATTGGGTAAAACCCACTTATTACACGCTATTGGCGCCTATGCCAAGGAGCTCTACGGAACCACTCGGGTGCGTTATGTATCGAGCGAAGAGTTCACTAACGACTTTATTAACTCCATCCGCGATGATAAGGCGAGTGTTTTCCAACGCCGCTACCGCGATCTCGATATTCTCTTGGTGGATGACATTCAATTCTTGGAGAATAAAGAGCGCACTCAAGAAGAGTTCTTCCATACCTTCAATACTCTCTACAACGCTAATAAGCAGATCGTCATCTCTAGTGATCGTCCGCCAAAACAATTAACAACTTTGGAAGATCGCCTTCGCTCTCGCTTCGAGTGGGGCCTGATTACTGACATCCAGCCACCAGAGTTGGAAACACGTATTGCAATTCTTCGCAAAAAAGCTGCGCAAGATAAATTAAATGCACCCGATGATGTTCTTGAATACATCGCAAGCAAAATTTCCACAAATATCCGCGAGCTCGAAGGTGCACTTATTCGCGTAACTGCATTCGCAAGTTTGAATCGCCAAGGTGTGGATTTAGGTTTGGCTGAAATCGTTTTGAAGGATCTCATCCCAACCGCCGAAAGCAGTGAGATCACCGGGGCCACGATCATGGCTCAGACCGCTGCTTACTTCAGCCTCACTATCGATGATCTCTGTGGCACTTCGCGTTCTCGGGTATTAGTAAATGCTCGCCAGATTGCGATGTACCTCTGCCGCGAACTCACCGAACTATCCTTGCCAAAAATTGGCCAGGCATTTGGCGGACGCGACCACACGACAGTGATGCATGCCGACCGGAAGATCCGCCAACTTATGGCAGAGCGACGTTCGATTTACAACCAAGTCACTGAGTTGACCAACCGTATTAAGCAGCAAGGCAAGAGTTCTTAAGGCTTTAACTTCACTCTTGTCCGAATTGGGGCTATTTACCCCCAGACTGTGGATAAGTTGTGGATAACTGTGGGAAAGTCCCGCTTTTATGTGGATATCTTTATTTTAAGAAAGGGGCGCGAGGTGGTTAAAACTCAGGAAGCTTTATTAACTCGCTTTTATCCCCAGAGTAAAAGCTCTTATGAACAGGGTAAAAGGGTAAGTAAGGGGATCGACCAGCACTTTTCTTACTTTTCCACAGATTTTCGCTCTAGTTACTACGACTATCTATATAAATCATCTCTTAGGGGTGGAGAACTCATTGAAAAGAGTTTAACCTCACGAAGGATAAGAATTAAGGGGAGTGTATGAAATTTACAGTTGAGCAGAGTGCTCTAGCTGATGGCGTTAGTTGGGTCTCTCGAAGTCTTTCGAGCCGGCCGATTATGACTGCCTTATTAGGAATTGTTATCTCAACCGAGGGCAACACAATTCATCTCACTGGTTCTGATTTAGAGACAACCAGTAAGTCCCACTTCAACGCTGATGTAAAAGATGCTGGTGAAGTTTTGGTACCAGGACGTTTATTAGCGGAGATTTCTCGCTCGCTTCCAAATAAACCAGTTACCTTCACACTTGATGGAACACGTGTATTAGTAACAGCGGGCAGTGCAAAATTTACTCTCCCTACTCTTCCACTTAATGAATATCCGCAAGTGCGCGAAGTGCCAGAAATTGATGGCACTGTGGCAAGTGATTTATTTGCAACCGCAGTAGCACAAGTGGCAATTGCAGCTGGCCGCGATGAATCACTACCAACCTTGACCGGTATCCATGTGGAGGTAAAACAAGACAGCGTCACACTTGCTGCAACAGACCGCTACCGTCTCGCTGTCCGTGAATTTTCATGGCAGGCCATAAAGCCAAATACTGAAACCAGTGCGCTGTTGCGCGCTCGCACATTAGCCGATGCGGCAAAATCAATTACTGGTAGCAAGAATGTTTCGATTTCATTTGGTTCCACTTCTACCAACGATCGCCTTGCCGGTTTCGTAGGAGATGGAAAGACAATGACATCGCGCATGCTCGATGGAACATTTCCTCCCTACCAGCATTTATTGCCGCAGAGCTTTTCGACAACTGCCGTTATAAAAGTTGAACCACTACTTGCATCCGTCCGCCGTGTTGCACTTGTTACCGATAAGACAGTTCCGCTCCGTCTTAATTTCGCTGACAACAAACTCTCACTAGAGGCTGGCACTGGTGAAGATGCTCAAGCCACTGAAGAGCTTGATATCTCACTCAATGGCGAAGCAATCACCATCGCATTTAATCCGGGCTTCTTAGAGGATGGACTACAAGCAGTAGGAACTGAATTTGTGCAGATTGCATTTACCGGTTCTAACAAACCTGCCGTCCTTACTGGAAAGTCCAGCGCAGATGGTGCATCAGATGAGAGCTATCGCTATCTCTTGATGCCAATGCGATACGCCTCTTAATAATTTCCTGTGCAGATCAACCAACTCGCGCTCACCAATTTTCGTTCGTATCCAGAGCTCGAGCTAAATTTCGATAAAGGCACAACGCTCTTTATCGGTGACAACGGTTCAGGCAAGACAAATATTGCCGAAGCAATAATTTATCTCTCCTACCTCTCATCGCATCGGGTATCACAGAATCAACCACTCATCTCACTTGGAAAAGATCAAGCCATCATCCGCGCTGAAATTTCGCGCGATGATCGAACGCTTCAAGTAGATTTAGAAATCAATGCAAGTAAAGCTAACCGCGCCAGACTTAATCAATCACCAGTGCGCAGCCAACGTGAAATCCTTGGTGCCTGCCAAGTTATTTACTTCACGCCAGAGGATTTAGATTTAGTTCGCGGCGACCCCACGATTCGCCGTGATTTCCTTGACCGGCTTTTAGTTTTACGCACCCCACGGCTTGCTGGTGTTATTAGCGATTATGAAAGAGTTGTGAAGCAACGCAATGCGCTATTAAAAACCAGATCTGGCGCGGCCGCACTTGCACCATGGAATGAACAACTTGTGGCCTTAGGTGCGAATTTAGTGAGTGAGCGAATCGCACTTATAACTCTGCTGAACCCAGAGGTCGCCCGCAACTACGCTCAACTCAATGAAGTTAAACCAGCGACTATCTCTTATAAATCATCGACAGAAGGATTGAGCGCCGATAAAGTAAAAAACCTCGAGATTCTGCAGCAGCGCTTAGAGGAAGTTCAGTATCAAGAGATCGAGCGCGGTGTCTCGTTAGTTGGTCCACACCGCGATGATCTCTACCTACAGCTCTCGACTTTTCCCGTTAAGGGATATGCCAGTCACGGTGAATCATGGTCGATTGCGCTATCGCTGCGCCTTGGGGCCTTTGATTTATTACGCAAAGAAGGGGCAGAGCCGATCCTGATTCTTGACGATGTTTTTGCAGAGTTAGATAATTCGCGGCGAACGCAATTACTCAATGCGGCAACAATTGCGCAGCAAACCATAATTACTTCAGCAGTTGCTGAGGATCTACCAGCTAGCTTGCAGGCCCGTAGATATTTTGTAACACCAGGAAAGGTTGCGAGTAAATGACCAAACGCGATCTTGCACTCGACTTATTCCGCTCCTTCCAAACTGGCAAGCGCACAAAACGAAAAATTATTGAAGAAAAACGCCCAGAGATTGATCCCACTCGCTCTCGTGATCCAGAGTTACTAGCTAATGTTTTAGATTCATTAGTTGTCGACCGCGATTGGAAATCTGGAATCGCAGAAGGAAATTTATTTACTTCGTGGAATGAAATTGTTGGCGCAGACATTGCACAACATGCAACACCAGTAACTTTTCTCGATGGTGTATTGACTCTGCGCACAACATCAACTGCTTGGGCAGTGCAATTGCAACGCGTTATTCCGGAAATGATTGCGACAGTGCAATCGAGTGCACCTGGAGTTTTAGTTGATTCAATTGTCATTCTGGGGCCCACTGCGCCGAGCTGGAAGCGGGGCCTTCGAACAATCCGTGGGGCACGAGGTCCCCGTGACACATATGGGTGATTTCACGCTCAGATCTAGTAGGCACCCTCAACAGGCGCGATTTCTCCGCGCTATACCCGCATAGAAGGCTTTCTACGGCTACGCACTCTCTGACTTTGGACTAGGATTAGAGGCGCTCGTTACAGTAAAGAGGCCAAGGCGGCGTTTTACCCGCTTTTGACCATCCCCGAAGGAGTCCTAATGGTTGAAAAGAGTGGTTCATATGATGCCAGCTCTATCACCGTACTCGAAGGACTCGAAGCGGTCCGCAAACGCCCAGGAATGTATATCGGCTCCACCGGCGAACGCGGTCTCCATCATTTAGTTTACGAAGTAGTTGATAACTCAGTCGATGAAGCACTCGCAGGTTATTGCACCGAAATTAATGTCACCCTCCTTGCAAATGGTGGGGTTGAAGTCATTGATAACGGGCGCGGCATTCCCGTGGACATGCATCCAGTTGAAAAGAAACCTGCACTTGAAGTTGTAATGACAGTTCTTCACGCCGGTGGAAAATTTGGCGATGGTGGTTACTCAGTATCTGGTGGATTGCATGGTGTGGGCATCTCTGTTGTTAATGCGCTCAGCACTGACTTAGCTGTTGAAGTTCAACGCGATGGATTTGTCTGGCAACAAGAGTACAAACTTGGAGTACCAACTGGTCCACTTCGCAAAGGTGGCGAAACTGCAAACAAAGGAACCAAAACTCACTTCTGGCCATCAAGTGAGATTTTCGAAACAACAGATTTCTCTTTTGAAACACTCTCTACTCGATTTCGCGAGATGGCATTTCTCAATCGCGGTTTAATTCTCACTCTCACTGATGCGCGCGATGGCCACGTAGACGAGAAGGGCGAACAACTTCACGTTCGCTATAAGTACGACGGTGGAATTTCAGATTTCGTAAAGCACCTCAATCTCACACGCGGTGAAACCCATAAAACAATAATCTCTTTTAACGCCGAAGATACAAAGAACCGTATGTCGCTCGAGATCGCCATGCAGTGGAATACCGGTTTCGCCGAATCTGTCTTTACCTTCGCTAACACCATTAATACTCATGAAGGTGGCGCGCACGAAGAAGGTTTCCGCACCGCGCTGACATCTGTAGTAAATAAGTTTGGTGAAGAGTGGGGCTATATACGCAAGCGCGAAGATCGTCTTACCGGCGATGATGTGCGCGAAGGTCTGACCGGAATTGTTTCTATTAAATTAGCTGAGCCACAATTTGAGGGTCAGACAAAAACTAAACTTGGCAATACTGCAGCAAAGACATTTGTGCAGCGCGCGGTGAATGAAGAACTCACGGGTTGGTTTGAGAAGAACCCAGGTGAAGGAAAAGACATTGTTCGCAAGAGCATTGATGCAGCAGCCGCACGTGTTGCCGCCCGCAAAGCACGCGATTTATCGCGCAACCGAAAAGGTTTATTAGAAGGCCGTGGCATGCCAGGTAAGTTGGCAGATTGCCAATGGACCGATCCAGCAAAGTGTGAGCTCTACATTGTCGAAGGTGATTCCGCTGGTGGTTCTACTAAAGGTGGACGTGACTCTCGCAATCAAGCAGTACTTCCAATTCGCGGCAAGATTCTCAATGTTGAAAAAGCGCGCATCGATCGCGTGTTACAGAACAACGAAGTACAAGCGCTAATCACTGCACTTGGTACTGGCATTCATGATGATTTTGATATTGCCAAACTTCGTTACCACAAAATTATTTTGATGGCCGATGCTGACGTTGACGGTCAACACATCCGGACCTTGTTGTTAACTCTGCTCTTTCGTTTTATGCGCCCATTAATCGAACAAGGTTATGTTTATTTTGCACAGCCACCGTTGTATAAATTGAAGTGGGGCGGCAAAGAGCCAGTGCAATATGCCTTCTCTGACCGTGAACGCGATGGCTTTATTAAATTAGGTGTCGATGCCGGCAAGCGCCTTCCTAAAGAAGATGGAATTCAGCGCTTTAAAGGTTTAGGTGAGATGCCAGCAAAAGAGTTATGGGATACCACGATGGATCCAGAGCATCGCGTTCTCATTCAAGTGACCTTGCAAGATGCAGCTGCAGCCGATGATCTCTTCGCAGTTCTCATGGGCGAAGATGTCGAGTTGCGTCGCCAATTTATTCAACGCAATGCGAAGGATGTTCGCTTCTTAGATATTTAATTTTCTGTTATTTGTAATTACAAGGAAGGGAGGGTGAGGTAAATGGAAGAAGCACAGTACGACCGGATTGAAACGGTCGATCTACAAGTTGAAATGGCTCGTTCCTATTTAGATTACGCGATGAGCGTTATTGTCGGCCGCGCTCTCCCTGATGTTCGCGATGGCCTTAAGCCAGTCCACCGCCGTGTTCTCTTTGCAATGTATGACGCTGGTTATCGACCAGATAAGGGTTATTACAAATCTTCGCGCATCGTCGGCGATGTCATGGGTAATTACCATCCCCATGGCGATGGCGCGATCTATGACACCGTTGTTCGTTTAGCTCAGCATTGGTCACTGCGTTATCCACTCATTGATGGCAATGGAAATTTTGGCTCGCCTGGTAACGATCCAGCAGCGGCAATGCGTTATACCGAAGCTCGCCTATCGCCTATCGCTATGGAGATGATGCGCGATATCGATGAAGACACAGTTAATTTCTCACCAAACTACGACGGCAGATCACAAGAGCCAGATGTTTTGCCATCTCGCCTTCCTAATTTATTGGTAAATGGCAGCGCCGGTATTGCAGTTGGTATGGCAACAAATATCCCGCCACACAATTTGCGCGAAGTAAGTGAAGGTGTGATTTGGGCACTTGATAATCCCGATGCGCCATCAGAACAATTACTCGATCAATTACTTAAAGTTGTTAAAGGCCCAGATTTTCCAACGCGCGCTTTAATAGTTGGTCGCAATGGAATTGAAGAGGCTTACCGCACCGGACGTGGCTCAATCACAATGCGCGCAGTTGTACTCGTTGAAGAAATTAATAAGCGCACTTGCTTGGTAATCACTGAACTTCCTTACCAAGTGAACCCAGATAACTTGGCGTTGAAAATTGCTGAACTTGTAAAAGATGGAAAGATTAAAGGAATTGCCGATGTGCGCGATGAAGGCAATGAGCGCTTAGGTCAGCGACTTGTCATTGTCCTTCGCAACGATGCCACTCCTAAAGTAATTCTCAATAATCTTTATAAGCACACCCAACTCCAAGACACATTTGGTGCAAACATGTTGGCACTTGTGGATGGTGTGCCACGTACCTTGCGTCTAGATGAATTTGTTCGTTACTACATCGAGCATCAAGTTGAAGTAATTGTTCGCCGCACTAAATTCCGTTTGGCCGAAAAAGAGCGCCGTGCCCACATTCTTCGCGGTTACCTCAAAGCGTTAGATGCACTTGATGCTGTCATTGCATTGATTCGCGCTAGCAAGACACCAGAAGAGGCGCGCACTGGTTTGATGAAGTTACTCGATGTCGATGAATTACAAGCCAATGCAATTTTGGATATGCAGCTGCGTCGTATTGCGGCCCTGGAACGGCAGAAGATCAATGATGAGTACAACGAATTGATGAGTGACATCGTTGAACTCAACACCATCTTGGCGAGCCCAGAAAAGCAGCGACAGATCATTAAATCTGAGCTGCAAGAAGTGGTTGCGAAATATGGCGATGAGCGCCGCACGCAAATCGTTGCAAGTGAGGGTGATTTCTCCGCTGAAGATTTAATTCCAGATCAATCTGTTGTTGTCACCATTACTCATGGCGGTTACAGCAAGCGAACTCGCGCCGATTTGTATCGCTCACAACGCCGCGGTGGCAAAGGTGTGAAAGGCGCTGCGCTCAAGCAAGATGATGTAGTCGATCATTTCTTTGTCGCATCGACTCACGATTGGCTTCTCTTCTTCACTAATCAAGGTCGGGTTTATCGTGCGAAAGTTCATGAGTTGCCAGATGCCGGACGAGATGCTCGCGGTCAACACGTTGCCAACTTGATGGCCTTTAAACCAGGTGAGGAAATTGCTTCTGTTCTTTCAATTAAGGATTACACCGTTGCGCCTTACTTAGTTCTTGCAACTAAGAGTGGACTCGTCAAGAAATCACCGCTGAGTGAATATGATTCGCCACGCACTGGTGGACTCATTGCGATTGCACTCAAGGGGGATGATGAAGTAGTCGGCGCGACTTTAGTTTCCGCAAAAGATGAACTACTTCTGGTTTCGAAAAAGGGAATGTCAGTTCGCTTTGCGGCAGATGACGAAACGCTGCGCTCTATGGGTAGATCAACTAGCGGTGTGATTGGAATGAAGTTCCGTGCAGATGATCAACTTCTCACAATGGCACGTATCGATGTTTCGCAAGTAAATAGCGATGATCTATTTATCTTTACCGCCACCGATGGTGGTTACGGTAAGAAGACTCCGTTATCTGAATATCGAATTCAAGGTCGCGGTGGAATTGGCATTAAAGCTGCAAAGATTGATGAGAATTCACGCGGTGTATTAGTTGGCGCACTTGTGCTCTCCGATAGCGATGAAGTTCTTGCAATTACATCGGCCGGAACAGTAATGCGCACCGCAGCGCGCGAGATCCGCCAGACCGGTCGCGACTCAATGGGTGTGCGCTTGGTCAACCTCAGTGATGGCGTCAGCCTTCTCACCGTGACGATGAGCCAAGAGGCGCAGGAGAGTCAGGTAGTGGAGTAATTGCTCAGTTTGGGGCACTGGCTCTCATCAGGTAACCTTGCGACCTCGCAATAACCATTGCGGGCCTGTAGCTCAGCCTGGTTAGAGCGCTTCCCTGATAAGGAAGAGGTCGGAGGTTCAAGTCCTCCCAGGCCCACGCACCACCTCAAGAAAAAGTTCTACAAGTTTTAAAAGTAAGAAATGTAAGTACAAGTGAATAGCACGGGGACTTAGCTCAATTGGTAGAGCGCCTGCTTTGCAAGCAGGAGGTTAGGGGTTCGATTCCCCTAGTCTCCACATGACAACACAAGCAACACTGCACACCTCACTCGGTGACATCGTCATCGAGCTCTTCCCTAACCATGCACCAAAGACAGTTGCCAACTTTGTTGAACTAGCAACTGGTGCGCGCGAGTGGGTCGACCCACGCAATGGTGAGAAGACAACGGCAAATCTCTTTGACGGAACAATCTTCCATCGCGTCATCGAAGGCTTCATGATCCAAGGTGGCGATCCACTTGGTCGCGGCACTGGCGGTCCTGGTTATCGCTTCGCCGATGAATTCCATGGTGAATTAGTTTTTGATCGCCCATACATTTTGGCGATGGCTAACTCTGGCCCAGGAACAAATGGTTCACAGTTCTTTATTACTGTTGCGCCAACTACCTGGCTCAATCGCAAGCACACAATTTTCGGTGAAGTAAAAGATGCAGATAGCCAAGCAGTAGTAGATAAAATTGGCGCTACTAAGACCGATGGCTCCGATCGCCCGCTACAAGCCGTAACAATCAATAGCGTCACGATCGCCTAAATTCGGTGGAGTTGAAACGCTCTGCAACGCTCTCGCTCATCACGGTTTTCTGTGCCGCATATTTAATTAATCTGATTCATCCTGCTTTCGAGCAAGATCTCTTTCTCATTCGCAGAGCCATACTCTCCGACGGCGCACTCCATGGAGTTGGCGCAGGTGAGTGGTGGCGAATTTTCACCGTCGCTCTCGTGCACGGTTCTATCTTTCATCTTGGTTTTAATATGTATGCCTTAATGGTTCTTGGTAATCCACTTGAAATGGCATTTGG
>JBAXNY010000023.1:0-12182 GCA_037133535.1 Actinomycetes bacterium | reverse complement strand
CCATTCCGGTTGAAGTCCTAGGTGTCGGCGGATTAATTCACTTGCCAGAGATCGCCGACATTATTTCGATGATGCGCATTCTCACCGATTCCGATGCCGGATCAAGTTTGATCCGCCACTTAGCCGGACCACGCATCAATCTTGGTCCCAAAGATTTGGCAGCCTTAGGTAGTTTTGCAAAGAAACGTGCAATGGCCCTCAATGAAAGTTCGCACTCCTTTGTCGCCAAAGTTATCGCGGGAAATCCTGATCAACTCGAAGCTGATGATCAATTCTCCGGTTCGGCCATCGATGCCCTCGATGAGATCGCCACTGCTCACCAATCAGATTTCACCGAAGTTGGTTGGCGACGACTCCTTGCCTTTGCTCAGGATTTACGCCGTCTGCGCCGTCGCGCGAGCGGTCCTATTGCAGATTTCATTATTGAAATTGAGCAATATCTCAATCTCTCCTCTGAACTCTACTTTCGCGATGGCAAAGTATCTGGCACGCGCAATCTCGAACTCTTTATCGATGAAGCTGAAAAATTTGCGGCAACCGGTGGCACAGTAAATGATTTCCTCTCTTGGCTTGCAGCAGCAGCCGAACATGAACGTGGCTTGAAATTTGGTCCCCCTGAAATTCGCCATGATGTTGTGCAAATTTTGACGATTCATAATGCCAAGGGTGGCGAGTGGGATGTCGTTGCAGTTCCCGGGTTAGCACAGAACACCTTCCCATCTGAGAACTCCATGGATAAAGCCAATTGGCTAGCAAATGAAGCCCATGTGCCATTTTCACTGCGGGGAGATAAGAAGGAGTTGCCAGATTTTCAATGGCAGCGAGCAAGTGATCAGAAGGAGTTAGAGGCGCTGATTACTACCTTCGATGGAGAGTGTGAAGCGATTGAATTTGAAGAGGAGATGCGCCTTGGCTATGTGGCATTTACTCGCGCCATCTCTCATCTCTTCCTCTCTACTTCGTGGTGGCGAAGTGGGGTTAAACCTGTTGCCAAGAGTCAACTATTTACAATTGCCGAATCCCTTGCAGCTACAACGTCGAGTAAATCAATTCGCCTTCTGCCTGAGCCGCAACGCCCTGGAGATAAAGATCGCAACCCGAGTGAAAATTCTCCCGAGACAGGTATTTGGCCACGCGATCCGTTAGGTGATCAACGAAGTGCATTTGATAGCGCAGTCGCCATGGTGCGCAGTGCACAAGCTGATTCACTCGACGATGAGAAAGCCACAAGTGAAATCTCAGAATGGTTGCGCGATGGTAAAGCGCTCATTGCCGAACGCGAGCGAAGAGGAACGCTTGCGCCAGTTCTACTACCGGCAAGAATGTCTGTTTCTACCTTAGTTGCACTGAAGAGTAATCCAGAGGCACTTGCACTGCATCTGCGTCGCCCAATTCCGCAATTACAAGATTCATTTGCACGGCGCGGTACTCAATTCCATCTCTGGGTAGAGAAGTATTACAACGATCAACAAATCCTCGATGACTCTTATCTCGATGCGCGCGATCAATTTGAATCTGACACCACACTTTCTGCGCTGCAAGAGAAGTGGTTAGAGAGTGAATGGGCCAGTCGCGCCGATGTCCATACTGAAGTTGGCTTTGAAATGAGCGTTGCCGGAACTCTTCTGCGCGGTCGCATCGATGCAATCTTTCCTAAGAATGGCGAGTTTGAAGTAATCGATTGGAAGACTGGCTCAACTCAATTGGGAGAGGCGGCGCAAGTACAACTTGCCGTCTATCGCCTTGCGATCTCTAAGCTCTACAAAGTCGATATCTCAAAGGTCAGCGCTGGTTTTCACTATGTTCCAACTGGTATTACTCATAAACCGGCCGATCTTCTCGATGAGGCAGGGCTCATTGCACTTCTCAATAATTTTGAGATTGCGATTCTCTAGAAGCTTTTACTCAGGCAGCTCGATGGTGATGGCTAAGTGATCACTTACTCCTGCGTGTGCCCGCACTTCACTGCGAGCCACTTTTATCCCAGGTGCGCCAAGGAAGAAATCAAATTGCACCTTCGCTTGCCAACTCGGATAGGTGGCAGCACTGAGAAGTGAACGCCAATTCGTACTCTGAACTAGCCACCTCGCCGGTAAATTCAAATCACCGCCAATGATGATCCGCTCTTTCGCAATGCCAAATTCCCGACCTAGTGCAACGGCCCATCGCTTCACTTTGGCTAATTGGAACTTATTCACGAAGGGCACAAAGGAGAGATGGGTATTAATAATGATCCAACCCGATTGAGTTATTGCGGCCATTGCTATGCGTGGCTCATCTCGAACATAAATCGGACGCACTCCGCGCGGTGTTGGAATAAGTAGTGGCATACCAACAACTGATTTTCCTAAATCCATCCGGCGCCACTCTTTTATAGGAGTTCGCGAAACCATTCCAATTCCATAACTGCAAAGATATGAATTTACAAAGCTTTCGTCGCTATTGCTCTTGCGCCACTTCTCGCCAGGTGTACCAATCAGAGTTGGAGCAAAGCGCCACTCAGCCTTCTCACTTGCCGCAACTTCTTGAGAGATTACTTCCATCTGATTGATCTCACCAGATCGCACTTGATGATGATCTACCTCCTGAAAGAGATAAATATCTGCATCGAGTTCTCCTGCGGAATCGGCGAGTAATTTGCTCGGAATTACCTCAGCGCTAGGGGGAATTGCCATTCCATGGAGGAGATTCCACGAGGTTACGCGCACCCGCCAAGGCTAGTAGCGTTGCCCCCCATGAGCGAGATGAGCAGGGGCCCAGCGGCGGTAAAGCGCTACCTCACTCTCACAAAATCAGAAATAGATCGCAGTGCACACCTGCGCATTAGTGGCGATCACTTGACCAAACACTGGCAGAGCGCGCTCATTGCAACGGTCATCAATGGAAAATTTCTCACCCAAGCAAATGCCACCGGATCAAATGCCACCGGATCAAATGCCTCCGGACCAAATGCTTTGGTCTATCGCAGCGCGCAAGAAATTGAGAGCCAAGCCCGCGATGGAATTTCAGTTAACGGCAATCAATTGCCGCTCACATCGGGTGAAAAATTCTTCCTCGGTATTGACCCAACCACTAATGAATCATTCTTTGCCTGGTGCACATCAACGCAAGATCGCAAGGCCCTGGATGACGATGCCCGCTTTCGCTCACTTCGTGACATCGGTGCACTGCTCTCCGATCGCGATGGTGGCATAGCGGTACACACCATGGGTCTGGCCAACTGGCACCACTCACATCCCTTCTGCGCAAAGTGTGGTGCTTCGACTCGAGTGGAGTGGGGTGGGGCGGTGCGCATTTGCACCTCTTGCGAGAGCCAACATCATCCACGCACCGATGCTGCAGTTATTGTTCTGGTTCGCGATGAGAGCGATCGTATTCTGCTTGGACATCAACCCAGTTGGCCAGAGCATCGCTTCTCCACCTTTGCTGGCTTTGTCGAACCTGGTGAATCTTTTGAACAATGCGTGGCACGTGAAGTAGCCGAAGAGTGCGGCGTAGTAGTTCACTCAATTAATTACCTTGCATCACAACCTTGGCCATTTCCCGCATCACTCATGATCGCATTTGAAGCAACAACTTCCGCGCCAGATGCAGCAAAGGCCGACGGGGAAGAGATTGCAGAAGTGCAATGGTTTTCGCGCCAATCAATGCTCGATGCAATTGCCGCTGGAAAATTACTTCTACCGCCACAGATCAGTGTCTCGCGCCGCATGATCGAATATTGGTATGGTGAAAATGCACTGGTGGATTTAGCGGCATCCGAAGGAAAGCTGCCTTAAATTATGTTGGCTGAAGATATTCTTGATGCACTCGACCCTGAACAGAAGCGAGTAGCACTCGCAGTTCGCGGTCCAGTCTGTGTCATTGCCGGAGCTGGAACTGGAAAGACGCGCGCGATCACACATCGCATCGCGTATGCCGCAGCTACCGGAGTTATGGATCCAGCAAAAGTTCTTGCAATCACCTTCACTGCGCGTGCCGCAGGTGAGATGCGCACTCGCTTGCGCGCACTTGGCGTTCCCACTGTTGCGGCACGAACCATTCACTCAGCTGCCCTCAAGCAACTTCTCTACTTCTGGCCACAAGTATTTGGCGGGCCAACCCCGAGTTTGCTCACCACCAAAACTGGCTTTGTCACGGAGGCAATTACTCGATCAGGGCTAGGCGGCACATTGAGTGTGCGCTCTCGAGATAATCTGCGCGACATTGCAAGTGAAATCGAGTGGGCCAAAGTTTCCCAGATCTCACCAGAGGATTATGCAAGCGAGAGTAAAGGGCGCTCATTGCGGGGCCAAGTGACTTTCGCTCAAGTTGCTCAGGTTTATGATGCTTATGAATCCTTAAAGAAACAAGAGCATGCAATCGATTTCGAAGATGTCCTACTACTCACAGCGGCGATGGTGGAGCAGGAGCGACAAGTTCGCGAAGCAATTCACAATGCTTATCGCCATTTTACAATTGATGAGTATCAGGATATTTCGCCGCTGCAGCAACGAGTCATCAATGCCTGGCTTGGTAATCGCCAAGAGATTTGCGTAGTGGGCGATCCAGCACAGACCATCTACTCCTTTGCCGGTGCAACTCCTACCTTCTTAACTTCCTTTACTCAGCGCTTTCCAGAAGCTGAAGTAATTCGCCTTACGTCGGGCTATCGCTCCACTCCAGAAATTATCTTTACCGCTAATGCAATTCTGCGCAGCGCACAGATGGGAAGTGAATTAGTCGCACTCAATGACCACGGCGCAAAACCTGAAGTAAAGGCATTTGCCGATGAGGCAAGTGAGAGCCAAGCAATTGTGAATTCAATTGAAACTCTGGTGCAGAGCGGAACTCCCGCACAGGAGATCGCAGTCTTGGCTCGTACCAATTCCCAATTAGCTGCGCTTGAAAAGATCTGCATCTCTCGAAAAATTGCCTACCAACTGCGTACCAACGAACGCTTCTTCGACCGCACTGATATTCGCGACTTTCTCCGCACTCTTCGCCAAGCCTCTGTTATTCCTACTCCTGGCCAATCCTGGCTTACCGAATTAGAGGCGCTGGCACAACCATTTCTCTCTGGCACAAGCACTGATGGCATCACTGCGTTGATTCACTTAGCGCGCGAGTTAGATGGTGATTCATCCTTTACACCGAAAACACTTCGTACCTATTTGCGTGAATTAGAAGATCGCTCCGAACAGAACAATCCACCAACAATGCCGGTAACAACACTTTCCACGCTTCACGCGGCAAAGGGTTTGGAGTGGGATCGGGTATTTCTCATTGGCGTCAGCGAAGGTTTACTTCCACTACAAGAAGCACCAGTCGATGAAGAGCGGCGCCTCTTCTATGTTGGCGTCACTCGTGCAAAATCTCATCTCCAAATTTCCTATGCAAAGCGCGCCAGTCGATTCTTGGCGGATTCAGGACTTACTCCCGCGTAAAATCCTTTAGCAAGTGATATTTCATGCGGGGATTTGCCAAAGTATCAAGGCGTGCTTTACCCTTTCCCCTATGCAACGAGAGCTACTTTCAATGGATGCGACAGGCGTAATCATGCGCTCTGCCGTGCTTTCGCCTGCATTCACAAATACTCGATCCACGAAGTCACACCAATGGCATCCGGTTACAAAGTCAGCGTATTACGCCACTTTTACCGCAGTGGATCGGGCCACTTGGAGCTCTATCGGATAAGACCGATAAGGACCCCAAGGGCCTCGAATCCACAACGGATTCGAAGGCCCTTTTTCTTTTCCCAAAAGTTGGGATCTGAAAGTTAAGGAACCAGGTCAAACCAGACCAAACCAGACCAGACCAAACCAAATAATGAAAAGCACGAGATGAGAGAAGGTGAGAAAAATGACGGTTCTATTTAGTGAACTGTTAGTACCAGGTTGGGCGCAAGAGGGCGGAAAGATTGGGTTAGATGGAGTTACACAGACTTCAGATAGCGCAATGGCTTTTACCCTGCCATGTCACAGCGCAGATCCAGAGCTCTTCTTCGCAGAGGATGCGGGAGAGATTGCTGCGGCAAAGGCGCTCTGTGGCCAATGTCCAATGCAAGCACGATGCTTAGAGGGAGCGATCTCACGCCAAGAACCATGTGGCGTATGGGGCGGGGAACTCTTTGAAGCCGGTGAAATCATCGCGCGCAAGCGCACAGTAGGCCGTCCACGCCTCATGGAGATGGCACCGCTATCTCTAGCACCAGTTTCACTAGAAGCACCAGTTTCACTAGAAGCGCTTTCACTCGAAGCAGTTAGTGCAGAGTTCGATGCAGAGCTCGAAGCACTGACAACTTCCCAGATCGATGTAGCAACAGATGAGGAGCGCGAAGAAATTGACGCAGCCTGATTGGTATCAATGATGGAGGGTGTTTACGCGCCCTCCATCATTGCTCCTACCAATCGGAAGCAATTCAATTCAATTCATTTCTGGGGCCACTGACATCCGCACCCTGGATGTTGCGAGTAAGAGATCCGCGCAAATGAGAAGCGTGGAGTAAATGCAAGTGAGATTGCGCCATGTGTGAGCGCGCTAGTGCCAGTATCAATAAATTCCAGAACTTCCAGCGCAATTAAGCCGGAGAGAAAATCAACAACTGCATGCGGCAGCCGTTTCTCTAAATTCTTTAGTAATTCAGGGCTAGCAATTCCCTCGTGATAGAAATCACCCCACAACCGATCTTGTTCGCTCCGCTGTAAAAGTGCGCAACGCCAACAAGGTGTCACTCCTGGAATTACCAGTGGGCCAAGCTCGATCTGCGAGAGCGAGAGAATTCGATAAATCAGATGTGGTCGCTCTTGCCACATCGCCATGCCAGCTAATTCAGGGGGAGTAAGTACCAAGGAACGTTGCTTGGAGATGTCATCGCTGGCCTCGGGAAAGAGTCGACCAGAGCGTGAAATCAGCGAAAGCGCCGGCCCAATCGGGCGCCCCAATTCATCAAAGGAGAAGTGCGCGAGATCGACTTCCTGGGTTGTTGCGTTATTTTTCAACTCAGTTAAATCTGCGAAGCAGGAGCGGCCAATACCGCTTGCATCGAGGCTGCGTTGAATCCGATAGATCAGTGGAGAGTGTGCGAAAAATTCCACCTGCCATTTACTGCGCGCACTCAGCGTCGAAATTCCGTGATCGCTATTGCTCGTGGGTTGATTGCGCCAAGTTGTCAAAGCACTTTCGCGGCGGATCCGAGTGAGTAATTGCTGTTGTGAAATATCCTGCGCGTGATCAACAATCGCAGCAGAGGAGAGGTCGAGTAAATCTGCATTAAAAGCGAGGGTGGCGATATGGAGAACTTCCTCAATCGGGGCAGCAAGGCGACCGCTAATTTCTTGGCAATCCCACGCCCCAGTAAATGCGCGCACAATCGCAAGTGCATGTGGTGCGGTAATTTCGATTCCATGATCGGGGCGCCCCAAGAAAATTGAACCACCACCATCTGGCGACAAGTGAGTCGATGTGGCAAATGTAAATGTTCCGGATTTAAGTGTGGGTCGTGATGTGGCTTGGATTCTCATAGTGGGCGAGAATGGCCGACATTGCTGGGCGGGCTAATTGAGCGGGCTTGCCATTGTTAACGGTGTAAAGAATTGCGAGCGCAAGGCTTTCTTTTAAATGCGCATTCGCTGCACTGTTAAACCCACATTCGCTGCGCTTTTAATTGCACTGTGATTGCACTTCGCATGCACTTCACATAGATCCGAAATAATAAGCCGGCCCAGGTCGATGCAGAATAAGAAAACCCGCACCACCGTGAGGTAGTGCGGGTCTCTTGCGCCGAAGCTTGCGCTGCGGTACGTAAAACTAGTGGTTCGTTAGAGCGTTACTGTGCCTTGCCAAGAATGCGATTGAGCTTGGTGCCGCAGACCGAGCAGATGCCCTGTGCCATGCGACGACCTGAGTCAGAGACCTTTACGGTTCCCTCAAAATCACGCTTCTCTTTGCACTTAACGCAGTAAGCGTCACCCTTGTATGTCTCAGCCATAATCTCCTCCAATCGGACTCCGGCCAGGTTGCGGGAGAGTTCCCGAGCGCTGTCCGTGTACGTGCGCCACGATACCCGCAGACGAGCGTGAAGGGCGGGGTTTGCCACTCCTTTTGAGCGTATTTCTTGGCAAAAGTTACCGATTGCCTCCTCTTTGATGCCTTTGGCGACCTAGCCCTGCCTCTTTTGATGCCGCTGGCCAAGCTCACTCTGCCTCTGGCGACCTAATCCAAC
This sequence comes from Actinomycetes bacterium, assembly GCA_037133535.1. Classification (GTDB taxonomy): domain Bacteria; phylum Actinomycetota; class Actinomycetes; order Nanopelagicales; family Nanopelagicaceae; genus WLQV01. The sequence continues at coordinate 3,979 of JBAXNY010000023.1, read as the reverse complement.
TCTGGCGGAATCAGCGCATCCTCAGCGGCCTCGTAGCCATCGAGGTAGGCCTGCGCCTTAGCGCCATCGGGATAGCGATCCATGACTTCTTGGAACTCCGCGCCATGATCGGCGTAACGCAGATGAATCGATTCATGGAAGAGAAGAAAATCGAGAACATAATCGGGTGCTTGTTTTAGGCGATCGGAAATTCGGATCGATCCATCGACACTTGTGCACGACCCCCAACGTTGGCGCATGCTTCGCCAGTGAACTGAGTTGGGGCGCTCGCTAATTTCCGGTGCATGTGTGGTGAGGAGCTCATCGATGCGTTGCGCCAATTGCATCTCACCGGGAGTGCGCGCCGCCTCTTGCGCGCGAATCTTCGCAACCATCTCCGGAACAATCGCGCGCTCATCTGCCTTACTTAAACGCGCAGGAATCGAGATAACAATTCTTCCGGCTTGGCGATAAGCAGAGATGTGGCGCTTGCGGCGAGGTGATCTAATGACAACGATCTCGCCCTCATCAATACCAGGAAGGGCAACCGCTTTAGCTTCGAGCGTATGTGACTCGGTGAGATCTACTGCAAGACGAACTGGGCTTGGTGTTCGAGGTAAAGGATCAAGAGCCATGCCCACAAGGTATCTTGCGCGCAAGAGGGAAAGCCTCAAGTAGTAGTTGAGTCGTGGAAATCCTTATCTCGTGGATCCTCGTTACGCAAGTGCGGCAAAGATTGCAAGATCGTGGCCACAGTGAGTGATTACTCGCACAGCGGAATATTTTTTTGAGATTTTTCGCTATTTACGCGTGGGTTTTTGAAAGAGCGACGTAATTGCCCCGTTTTTTCTTGTGTTTTAAGTTGATTCTCACTCTTATGTCACGTACGTTGCGCTTACGAAGTCCTCGGATAACAGTTCTTTATCTGCAAGGGGAAGGCAGATAGCGAACGAGTGCCCGGGGACTTCGCCTTTTCTCGAGTGCTTGTAAATGCACACTTGCTGGCCGAGCAGAGTTACTCCGAAGTGATTCCTGAGAGATCATCTGGCACTTCACTACTGGCCAAAAATTCCATTGGTCGTGCAATGTCACTCTCACTTGGCAAAATCACCGACCAGATCTGATCGCGCGTTGCAATGTCGCGCTCGCTGCGAATAGTTCGCCAGAAAGTGCTCGCCTCTCGCGCCATTCGAGGTGAGACATGAAGGCCAAAGATGGAGTGGAAGAGTTGTTGAACTGGTGCAGATGTTGCGCGACGACGACGGAGCGTTTCAAGAAGGAGTGGCAAGCTAGGAAGTCGCTCATCTGCGGCAAGTGAGATTACCTCTTCACACCAACCATCGATTAGTGCCAGAACCGTTTCTAACTTCTCCAGCGCTTGCTTCTGTTCTGGTGATTCTTCAGGAGTAAAAAATCCCTCCTTCATCGCAAGAGTAAAACTCTCAGGATTATTAATATCAAAATCTGAATTATTAATTGCGCTCTCGGCCTGCTCCTGCATCTTTGCTAGGTCGATGCGAATGCCATGGCCATAGGAAGTGATGGCGGCGCGAATGTAATCAACTAGCCAAGGATTGCTATCGAAGAGTCGAGCGATCGCACCCTCTCGAAGTGCATGGAAAATCTGCACCTCTGCCACGGGAAGTTCTAGGCCCTCGCCCCATTGCGCGATGTTCTGCGGGATAAGCGTTGCAACAACTGGTGAAACCAGCGGCAAGCCGATGTCATGAACGCCAGTGGCGGTGTGTGCCAGCGCGCCAACGCTCTGACCTAATTGCGTTGCCAAAAGAGTGCCAAGAAATGAAGTGAGAATTGCCGAGAATGCACCAGCCGGAATGTGGCCGAGCGCGTCGTTGCCACTGCCATTGCCAATGCCCTCGCCCTGGCCCAAGGTGAACTCGCCAAGATTAATTCCACCTTCGCCGCCAACCTCTCCGACCATTTCAGTGATCGCAGTGGCAAGGCCTTGCGCCAATGGTTCAACGATTCCACTCCAACCAGTCAGGGTCGTATCTACCCAATCAATGCGACTGACTAAATGATGTTGGGTGGTGCGGGCGGGAAATTGTGTTGCGCTATCGAGCCAATGTTCGGCCAGGGCTGTTGCCGATTCCAGTTCACTCTTATCTTTGAGCGAGATCGGCACGCTGCCAGCTGCGGCAACAAATTTCTTTGCGACATCGCGAATAACAGATTCTGGAAGTATCCGAGAAGTGGAGCTCCCACTATTGGCGAAGTTGGCATTGGGAAAACTGGAATTAGGAAAGCCGGATTCAGGAAAGTTAGTGGAATTGAAGAGATTGCTAAAACCAAATGGTGCGCTCATTCCCAATTTGGTGAAGTGATCGCGAACTTGATCCTGGAATGCTTCAACTAGCGCTGCAAAATCTGCTGGGTTATTTGGTTCACCATCTGATTTCTTGCCTGACTTATTGCTGCTCTCGTTCTCGAGGTTCTCGGAATTTGCCTCGGAATTTTCGCTGGAATTCTCAGCGGATTTTTTTGCTGAATTCTCAGCAGAATTCTCATCGGGATTCTCATCAGAGGCAGGTGTGAAACCAAATGGGGACATGCTTCTCACACCTTGCCTTCCCTTGCCATGTTTTCAAGGACTCTTTCTTGGTTATCTGTTGCAACGCTAACTATGTACCAATGATTCCCCGAAGTGGGCCAGTCTCATCTCTGACTGAAGCGGCAGATGTCTGCTGCAAGCAATAAGGTAGTGACATGTCTCCCGCCTTCGCCGCCCTCATCTGGTGGGTAGTACCAGCTCTTGGCCTCATAGGCGCCCTCGGATATGTGCTCTGGGTCAGCAAATTTCAGAGCAAATTTGAATCAGAGACTTCTCGTTCGGTAAATAATTTTCAAAAATTTCAAAGCTCTTTCACCTCCGCAGCTGCAGTCATTGACTCGAAAGAGAATCTCACCGAGTCATCCACTGGGCCATCCACTGGGCCATCCACTGGGTCATCCACTGGGTCATCCACTGGGTCATCCACTGGGTCATCCACTGCGCCATTTTCGCAGCCACTTGATAGAGCCGAAGTAAAGCCCAATACATCACTAGAAAAGCCTGATGCATCTGGACAAAATTTCACTACACCCGCGCAAAAATAACTCGCGATGGTAAGACGCAGCCTGCCCGCAATCACTCTCACCTTTCTTACCATCATGGCTGTCGGGCTACTCTTCCTGCCAATTCCTTACGTGATACTCATGCCAGGCCAGACAACTAATCTGCTGCAGAAAGAACTCCGCGTAACTGGTGAGAAGCCCTACGCCGGCAGCGGAACATTGAGCATGGTCTCGGTCAGTGCGACAACTCCGAGTTTTTACGTGAACGGCAGCGCAATAATTTGGGCGCTACTTGATCAGAGAGTTGCCGCAGTTCCCAAAACACTGGTCTATGCACCAGGGCAGAGCGATAAAGAAGTTCACGCTGAAGAGTTAGCAGATATGAAGAGTTCGCAAGATGGTGCACGTGTAGCTGCTGGAAATATTTTGCACCTCACACCAGCAGAGATTAAGAAGACTTCATTTACCCTCAAGGATAAATACACAGGTGGACCCAGTGGCGGACTCGCTTTTGGCTTAGCAATTCTTGCCAAACTCGGCGATACCGATTTCATTCGCAATCGCAAAATAGTTGCAACTGGCACCTTAGATAGCGCTGGAAATGTTGGACCAATTGGCGGAATAGATCTCAAGCTCTATACGGCAGAACATGCTGGGGCGAAAATTTTTCTCGCCCCAGAGCGCAATTGTGTGGAAATTCACCATCGCCCGCGGGGAATGAAAATTTATGCCGTGGCAACCTTGCAAGAGGCCTACTCGGTGCTCTCAGGTAAGAGCACCCAATTGCGAAATTGCACTTAGGGGTGGATTCGGTAGCGTTATCCCATGACCTTTAATCGCGGATTTTCCATGCCAGGTGCCCCACGTAATCCATTTGGTCCACGTCGCCCTCGCGGCCCACTCCGCATCACAATTGCAATCGTCT